>JBAUOX010000632.1:0-14139 GCA_049579985.1 Isosphaeraceae bacterium
AATATTGACGGTAAGGGGACCATTGGCGAATCGACCTGAATGCCACGAACCGCTCGGTCGATCGAGGTCGATCGGAAGGGGCCACCCTCTTTTTGGCACCCGGGAAACGTGGGCGGCGCCTTTCGAAACCACGGCAGGTCCTCCATGATGCCGCCAGTCCCGCTCCGAAGGGGAAACTGTCTGTCTGACAAGTCCGTCAGGGAAGCCTGCTCAGTGGTCCGCCGACCAGCAGGCGGTCAATCAAGAGCAGCGCCAGTCCCAGGCCCGCCCAGGAGCCGAAATGCTCGTCGTAGCGCGTGCGGATCGTACTCTTGATCGGGCTTTTCTCGAGGGTGCTGATGGTCTGGAAGACCTCGTCCAGGGCGTCGGCGTCCGTTGCGACGAACGACCGTCCCCCCGTGATGCTGGCCAGGCGCTCGAGCAGGGGAATGTTCGGCCCCTCAACCTCGTCCATGACCGGCAACTTGGTATTCGGATCGGTGCCCCGGACGATACCGCCGGGGCGTCCGATCGCAATCGTGTGCAGGACCACCCCCAGGTCTCGTGCCAGTGCCGCCGCTTGCTCGGGGTCAAGCGGATGAGGTACCGCCGGCTCGTTGTTGCCGTCCGTCAAGAGCACCAGGACCCTCTTGCTGGGAGTCGTGTTGCGCAAGGCATCGAGAGCCAGGGCCATGGCATCACCGATGTTCGTACCGTCGTCTCCCGGCCGCGCGGGGCGAATCGCCGCGACACTCTCGAACAGGAAGCGATGGTCGAGGGTGGGAGGACAGCTCAGGTCGGGATAATTGGCGAACACGACCAGGCCGATCAGGTCGTCGGGCCGACCCTCGACAAAGCTGGTGAACGTGGCCTTGGCCGCCTCGAGCCGGTTGATCCGGCGAGTGGCCTGGTCGACTGGGAAGTCGGCCGAGTTCATGCTCGAGCTCTGATCGAGTGCGACGACGATGGCCAACCCCTGCCCCGCGATCCGGATCACCCCGCCGACCGTCTGGGGCCGCGCCAGCGCCACGGCCAGAGCACCCAGCGCCACCGCGCGGAGGATTGCGGGCAAGAAACGCAGCAGCAACCGCCCCGAGCGCCGCCGCTGACCCGGCGGCAGCTCGGCGAAGCTGGGCCAGAGTATCCGCGGACGGGCCCGCTCGAGCATCCAAGGTACGGGGACCAGGACCAGAAGAAAGAGCCAGCCGGGATGGGCGAATTGCATGAAACGCACCGAGAATAACGGTCCTGGACTCCTAGGTTTGGACTAGCGGTGACCACCCTGGAGCGCCTGGCGCGCGGCGAGTGCCCGGGCCAGGGCGCTCTGGGGATCGGGGTCGAGTACGGTCAGGTGGCCCATCTTGCGGTCCGCGGCGGGCGCGCGCTTGCCGTACAGGTGAATCCTCACCGCCGGGTCAAGGCGCAAGGCGGACCCCCACCGGGGCTCGCCGCCGGCCCAGAGATCGCCCAGGAGATTGACCATGGCGGCGGGCATGATCAGGTCGCTGTGACCCAGGGGCAAACCGCAGAGTGCTCGGACCTGCTGCTCGAACTGGCAAACCGTGGCAGCCTCGAGGGTCAGGTGCCCCGAGTTGTGCGGCCGGGGAGCGATCTCGTTGACCAGCAAGCGGCCGCCCTGCGTCAGGAAGAACTCGACACAAAGGACCCCGACGGTCCCCAGCGCCTGGGCCACGGCCAGGGCCAGCGTGCGGGCCTCGAGAGCGACGATCGGTCCCACGGGGGCCGGCATCATCGTCGTGTCCAGGATGTGCCGCTCATGGTGGTTCAAGCCGACCGGATAGGCCACCGCGTTGCCGTCCTGCCCGCGAGCCACGACCACCGAGACCTCGGCGGCGAATTCGACCCAGCCCTCGGCCACGCAGGCAACCCGGCCCAGGCTGGCCCACGCGGCGGCCGCCTCGGCCGACTGCGTGACCAGCACCTGCCCCTTGCCGTCGTAGCCCGAGCTAGCGGTTTTCAGGATCAAGGGAAGACCGAGGGTCTGCACCGCCGGCGCGATCTCGACCTCGGTCCGGACCGGCCGCCAGGGGGCGTGCGGGATGGCGCTGCCGGCCAGAAAGCTCTTCTCGCGCAGCCGGTTCTGGCTGATCCAGACGGTTCGCCATCCCGGCCGGACGATTCGCCGCCGCGCCAGCCATCGCAGGGCCGGGGCCGAGACATTCTCGAACTCGACGGTGACCGCCTCGGCCGCGGCGGCGACGGCGCGGAGCGCCGGCAGGTGATCGGCAGCGCCGATCACCGTCCAGTGGGCCACCTGGGCGGCGGGTTCGTCCTCGGTGGTGCTCAGGACGCCCGCCCGGTAGCCCATCCGCTGCGCGGCCTGGACGAACATCCGTCCCAGTTGCCCGCTGCCGATGACGCCCAGCGATGCCGGTGGATTGAGAACCGGACGAGCCCGCCCGCGCTCGGTCTGATCGACGGCCCGACTTTCGCTGGCACCGGGGCTGGAGCTCATACCGGCGACTCTCCCACGGCCTCGGTTTGAGCCTGGCGGAAGCGCGCCAGCGCCTCGCGGACGGCCGGGTACTTGCGCGCCAGGATGGCCGCCGCCAGCAGCCCCGCGTTGACGGCCCCTGACGTGCCGATGGCCAGCGTCCCCACCGGCACCCCGCGCGGCATCTGGACGATCGAGAGCAGCGAATCGACCCCCTTCAGCGACCTGCTCTCGACCGGAACGCCCAGCACCGGCAGGATCGAGATCGCCGCCAGCATGCCGGGCAAGTGGGCCGCTCCTCCGGCGCCGGCGACGATCACCTCCAGACCCCGGCCTTCGGCATCTCGCCCATACTGGAAGAGGCGCTGCGGCGTCCTGTGCGCCGAGACGACCTTGCTCTCGACCGGTACGCCCAGCTCGGTGAGAACCTCCACGGCGTGCCGCATGGTCTCCCAGTCCGACTTGCTGCCCATGACTACCCCCACCAGGGGCGATCGGGAAACCACGGGTGTCATGACCACGACAACCTCGCATTCATCTTCAGGCTCCGATCGAGTCGATGGGGTCGCCGATCCGGATCGCACCGCCCTCGAGGATCTGGGCCCGCAAGCCGCCCCGGTGCACCAGTGCCGCGCGCACGCCGACGCGCGTCAGCGACTCCAGGTGCTCGCACGGTTCGCATAAGCGGATTCCCCGCAGGACCACCGCGCCAACCCGGAACTGCTTTCCGACCAGATGGTTCAGCGCGATTCCCCGGGTCACCACGTTGCGCCTGGTCTCGATCGGGCTGAGCGCGACGTCGTAATCCCGGCTCAGCGCCTCGATCGCCTCGGCCTCGACGAGGGTGATCTCTCGGTCCGGACCGTTCTTGCTCGGCGGCTTGCCCGCGCGGCGATACTTGCGATCCCCTTCCAGGCCGTGACCGGCCACCGCGACGACCTGGTCGACCGGCTGCAACGGTTGGTTCGCCGTGGGACCGATGAACAAAGCCTGGACCGAAGGAGTCGATGAAGGCGTCGAGCCGGACATGGAATCTATCCTGGTGAACACCATCAGGGGACTTTCACTTTCGCTTCTTTCCCCATCGCTCGGCAAGTTCCAGAAGCCGGCGGAGGGGGAGCTCGTAGCCAGGAAGCAACGTGGTGGCGTAGGTCTGGTCGGCGGCGATGACGAGCTCCTGGTCGCGGTCGGCGGCGAAGATGCAGACGGTCATCGTTTTCGAAAAGCGGTCGATGATCCAGTACTCTTTGACGCCGATTTCCCGGTACTCGGCCCGCTTGGCGACGTAATCTCGCTCCTGGTTGATTTTTCCCTTCGAGACCAGCTCGATGATGATGGTGGGTGTCTCGTTCGGATCCGGCAGACGCCCCAGGCCCGCCCAGATCACCCGATCGGCCCGGCGACGGTTCTTCTTCGTCTCGATGGTCTGCTCGCCGATCGTGAGGTCGAGCGCCGAACCCTGCGGATGTGACTCCTGGTAGTTGCGGAGCCATCGGCCCAACTCTTCGTTCGGATCACGTTTGTTAAGGGAGGGAATTGGGGACACGACGAGTACCTCGTTGATCAGCTCGTACCGCCAGCCTTCCACGAATCGAGCCCGGTCGAACTCCTCGGTGGTCAGCAGGACCCCGGCCGATCGGGGCCCGAGGCGAAGTCGGCGGGTCTTGGTCTTGGTCGGTGCCTGGGACATGATGGACCTCGTCCTGCGGCGGTGCGCGAACCTCTTGAACGACAGTTAACGCATTGTACCTCATCCTGCCTGCGGAATTGACCCTCAATCGGAAACCAGGGAAGATAAGGGGAACTTCGATGAATTGAGTGCGATGGCAGGCCTCGAGGAAAGGATGACTGGTCAACGACCGTCGCCTGAAAGGGCGACGGCTTGTGTAAGGGCTATCACAACGCAAGCGTTAGACTAGGGGGCTCTTGATGTTTCGACATCAGAGCAGACGCCTTGGAGGGCTACCGGAAGCACGGCAGGATACTTCTCTAGTCTTGCCCGCTGCTAGCTGCGCCCAAGCTGACGATCCTTCGGGATCTAAGCCCTCACGGCAACCCCGAAGAGAGAAAACAGGCGACCGGCCTGGCCGTATGTCGGCATCTTCCGGTCATTCGTCCGGACTCGTCGCGAGACGCTCCGGGTTTTATTTCCTCTATCCCTTTTTGGAGGACGGCGATTCCCCCGTCGCCTGAACGCGACGGTCCCCTCGCCGGGAATTTATGGACCAAGGCGAAATCCGGCTGGGCGTGATCGGCTGTGGTGGGTTCGGCCTCTACGCGCTTCAGCAGTTTGCCCAGGTGCCGGGTGTGAAGCTTGCCGGCATGGCGGGCACACACCGGCAGGCGGCCTATGCGGCGGCACTGCGGTTCGGGATTCCCGACATCGAGGATGTCGGCAAGATGCTGGAGCGTGATGATATCGACCTGGTGTACATCGCCACGCCCCCCTTCTTGCATCATCCCCAGGCAATGCAAGCACTCCGAGCCGGCAAGCACGTGATCTGCGAAAAACCCCTGGCGATGACGGTGGCCCAGGCGGACGAGATGATCGCCGAGGCACACCAGCGCGACCGCCTGCTTGTGGCCAACCTGATGCAGCGGTACAACCCCGTCAGCGACTCGGTCGGGCGCCTGGTGCAATCCGGGGTGCTGGGAGAGTTCTTGCACGGCACCTTTGAGAATTATGCTTCCGACGAGAACCTGGGGCCCGGTCACTGGTTCTGGGACCTGTCCAAGAGCGGAGGGATCTTCATCGAGCATGGGGTGCATTTCTTCGATCTTTTTGCCGGCTGGCTGGGACCCGGCCGGGTCGTCTCGGCCGAGCTGGGGCTGCGGCCGGGCGCCTCGCCGCCGATCGAGGAGCACGTTCATTGCACGGTGCGATACGGCCAATCGATGCTCGTCAGCTTTTACCATGGCTTTCACCAGACCGGCCGGATGGACCGCCAGGAGCTGCGCCTGGTCTTCGAGCGGGGCGATGTGACCTTGTACGACTGGGTTCCGACCAGGGTGCGAGTCCATGCGATCGCCGACGAGGCCCAGACCCGAGCCCTCTGCGAGCTCTTCCCCGGCGCCAGGCTCGATGCCATGGCGATCTACGGACCCAAGGACCGAGCCTGCGAGGGCCGTCACAAGGTCCTCGACGTCTACCAGATGCTCGAGCTGTCTTGGGGCGAGGGGACAAACAAGTCGCAACGCTACGGCGAGTTGCTCCGTGCGCTCGTGGCCGACCAGCTCGCCTGGGTCCGCGATCATTCGCACCGCCGAAGAATCACCGAGCAGAACGGCCGTGATTCCCTGGCCGTCGCCTGCGCGGCCGACCAGATGGCCCGGGCCTGATTGATCCTTACGAGGAGCCAGATCAATGCCACTGAAACGACTGTTCGAGCGTGTCCTGCTGCGCCCTGCCGACCTCGAGCCCTCACGCGACGACTTCGAGGTGGTCGGCGTCTTCAATCCGGGGGCCGTTCGGGTCAAGGATGAAGTGATGCTGCTGGTGCGGGTCGCGGAGCGGCCTCGCGAAGAGCGCCCCGGGTACACCGCCCTGCCCCGCTGGAGCAACCACGGCGGCCTCGCGGTGGACTGGGTCTCTAACGAGGAGCTGGAGCCCGTCGATCCGCGGGTGGTCAAGCGCAAGGCGGACGGACTGGTCCGACTCACGTTCACGTCGCACCTGCGGGTGGTCCGCTGCGGCGATGGACGCTCGGTCGAGGAGATCACCGACATCCGCTTTCCGCCCGGTTCGGAGCTGGAAGAATACGGCGTCGAGGACCCGCGGATCACGCCGCTGTACGGCCGTTATTACTTCACGTATGTCGCGGTGTCGCGTCATGGGGCGGCCACGGCCCTCGCCTCGACGCCCGATTTCCTCGACTTCTCGCGTCAAGGCACGATCTTCTGCTGTGAGAACAAGGATGTTGTCCTGTTCCCGGACTGGATCGGCGGTGCGCATGCGGCCCTGCACCGGCCCAACCCGGCCACGCCGTTCTGCCGTCCCGAGATGTGGATCGCCTGGTCCCAGGACCTGATCCACTGGGGCCATCACGGCGTTCTCCATGGTGGCGGCGCGGACTGGGAGACCGGGCGCGTCGGCGCCGGCACGCCGCCGATCCGGGTCCCAGGGGGCTGGCTGGAGATCTATCACGGGAGTCGCCACACGACCACGCCGGGCGCGGTCGGCAAGTACTCCACCGGCGCCCTGCTGCTGCACCCGGAGAACCCCGCGCGGATCCTCCGCCGCACGGCCGATTCGATCTTCGAACCGACCGCCGAGTTCGAGCGCTCGGGTTTCGTACCGGACGTCGTCTTTCCCACCGGGATCGTCGAGACCGAGGACACATTCCTCGTCTATTACGGAGCCGCTGACACCTGCACGGCCGTCGTCGAGTTCGCTCGCGAAGAGCTGATGGCGACACTCGCCGCCGTCTGATAAAGCCCGTGAAAAACGAACGTCGTGGGACGAGATTCCGATCTTGTCCCACGTGAGACTCGACTCCGGGTCAGCCCCGCACCATCGCCCCGAGGATGGTATCGATCGGAATCGTAGCGAAGGTGCTGGCATAGTCGGACATGGCGTAGGGGATAATCAGCTCGCCGTTGTGGATCACCCCGCCGCAACTGTAGACGACGTTGGGCACGTAGCCCTCACGTTCGTTGGCGTTGGGTTCCAGCAGGGGCTCTTCGAGGCGGCCGATCAACCGGGAAGGGTCGTTCAGATCAAGCAGGAAGGCCCCCATGGCGTACTTGCGCATCGGGCCGACACCGTGGGTCAGGACCAACCAGCCGGCCTCGGTCTCCAGCGGCGAGCCGCAATTGCCAAGCTGCACGAACTCCCAGCCGTAAGTCGGCTTGGCGATCAACTCCTTGGTGTACCAGAAATGGAGCATGTCGGAATACATCAGGTAAATATTCTCGTTGTCCTGCCGCGACAGCATGGCATAAAGGCCGTTGACCCTGCGCGGGAAGAGCGCCAGGCCCTTGTTCCGCACCTCGGGACCGTTGAGGGTGCTGGCCTTGAACCGCAAGAAGTCTTCCGTCTCGAGAATCTGGGGCAGGATCACCTTGCCGTCAAAGGCCGTGTAGGTGGCGTAGTAGCGGACCGAGCCGTCGTCCTCGTGGAACTCGACGAAACGGGCGTCCTCGATGCCGTTGATTTCGGTGGGCGAGGAGGGGAAGATGATTCGTTCCGAGAGGTTCAGCTCGGGGCTGAAGGAGATTTCGTAATTGGCCTGGACCAGGGTCAGCATATTCTGCGCGACCGGTTCCAGCTCGCGGTGTCGGGGTCGATTCTGCTGCAGCGAGCGGGAGATCGAGCGCTGGATATCATCATGAGTGAACTGGTCGCCGAGAGTCGTCAATACCTGGTCGGCGAACGGGCTGTCGACGCCCAGCTCGATGAGCTTGCGCGCGAAGAGCCGCTTCTCGAACAGGGTGTTGGGGACCAGCTCGGGCGCGGTGACGAAGCGCGTCGGCTCGTCGATGTGGATCTGGTTCTGGCCATCGATGACCCCGCCCCGGAACGTGATCGACGAGATGTGCCCTTCGCCGGTGGCCCGCAGGCTCAGGATGAACCTGCGCGATCCTGCTTGCAAGCCGGACTGGTCGGGATGCCAGATCATCGACGGATTGAAAAGGGCCGCGGACTCCAGGGAGTATTCCTGGGTGAAATAGGCGCCCATGAGCAGCTTCCGGTTCTCGCTGAGCGGCTGATCGGTCAGGAGATGGCTCTTGATCTGTTCAAATCGCCTGAAGAAGAACTGGCGGGTCTTCTGATGCCGGTTCCGGAATTCGAGCAACACGTCTTCCAGGAGGAGATCGACCTCCGCCTCGGAGAGCGCCGCGACCCGCCCCAGGATCCGCTCGATCCGGTTCTCACTGTCCGGCTCGAAAGGTCGAATGACGACCCGGCCGTTGTTTGGCCGGATGACGATTCCCGTCCGCTTCACGTTGAGCTGGCGAGGTGTGTCGGCCTTGCCGTTGACGGGTCTGATCATGCCGGGAGGGCTGCCCGCTTCGAGAGTTAGCGTCGCGCTGTCACCGTCCATGCCGAGAAACTCCGGGGGTTGCTTTCAAGGTGCTTCGAGACCGGCGAGCAGGAACGGCCATCAGGGATTGCGCGGCTCCTGCCGGCTTCCTATCATACTGGCTTGGCATCAGCCTCGCTCTACCTGATGTTTGGATACACTTTACGCTCTACGTGACCTGGACCTGGCGGATCGGCGCCAGGATGCTCTCCAAGAGCTTCATCTCACCCAGTGCGAGGAGGAACGAGAGAGTGGACTCGGCTCCCTGGTTCTGGTTGACGCGGTCTTCCTGCAAGCCGTCGCAGCAGCCGCCGGTCTTGGCATCGTAGAGTTCCAGGCCCAGGTCATTGCTGCCCAGGAACCACTCGAAGGCCAGTCGCGCCTCCTTCAACCAGATCGTGTCCTCGGTGGCCTGAAAGGCGCCGAGGCAGGCCGAGACCGTGGCACAGGCCTCCAGCGGCTGCTGGTCAAACTGGGCGCGTTCACGCCCACGATGGTAAAAGCCCTCAGAGCCGATGGGACGGAAGTGCCCGGCGGGTGCCTTTTGCTGGCCGACCAGCCAGGTCAGGGTCTTGAGCCCGAGATCCAGCGCCTGCGCATGCCCACCGGACTGTCCGCTGGCGATCAGACCTTGGCAAAGCCTGGCGTTGTCGTACGTGAGATACTCCTCGAACCAGCACCACTCATTGGTCGCGTATCGCTCGAACGACGCGATCAGCCGATCGGTGAGAGTGTCGCGGATCTGGCTCGCCTGGCGCGCACCGCTGAGCCGCTCGAGATAATGGCAGATGCCGAGCAAGCCAAATGCCCAGGTCCGGGGCGAGGTCGTCGCGAGCAGGGCCGGCAGAGCCAGGTCAAACACCTCGGAAGCCCAGAACTGGAGGTCGCGCCGCTTCGATCGGTGCACGCAGGCCCCCAGAGCCCAGAGTGTCCGCCCCTGACAGTCCTCCGAGCCGGCCGACTCGAGCCAGGACCGGTTGTAGCTCATGAAGTTCCGGAACCGGCAGCGGTTGCGGTCGAAGGCGTAATTCAGGAAGGCCGAGTAGGAGGCCGTCAGGCGCTGGATCTGCACCGAGCTGACGCCCAGTTGCTCGAGCAACAGCGTCAGCAGCAGCGCCCGGGCGTTGTCGTCGGTGCAATAGCCCTCGTCGAGGTTGGGAATCGTGTAGGTGGCATGCTGAAGAATTCCCGCCGAATCCGTCATCCGGATCAGGTGGTCGAGCCTCCAGCCGGGCAGGTCCATGGGCTCCTCGGCCAGCGTCCGTACAGCCTGCAGCTTGATCGGCACATCGAGCCGGCTCCGCCGCGCCCTCTGGAACGAGTCCATGTAATGGTGGGCAACGTGGCTCCAGATCATCTCCCGGCCCAGTAGATAGGCCTTCTTGCGCAGGGCGTGGCGGCGGGTCTCATCGCGGCAAAGCTCACAGATTTCTCGGGCAAGCGAGGCGGAATCACCGAACGGGACCAGCACTCCCCGTCCGTCCGAGAGCAGTTCCTCGGCGTGCCAGTAGGGCGTGGAGACGACTGCCTTGCCGCAGCCAAACGCATAAGCCAGCGTGCCGGAGGTAATCTGCGCGGGGTTGAGGTAGGGCGTGACGTAGATATCGGCCACGCCAATGAACTCGAGTAGCTCGTCGATCTCGACGAAGCGGTTGTAGAAGCTCACATTCTGCTTGATGCCCAGGCTCTTGGCTAGCCGCTCCAGGCTGATCCGGTAGCGCTCGCCCTGCTCGCGAATCAGGTTGGGATGGGTCGCCCCGAGCACGATGTAAACGAAGTTGGGATACTCTTTGAGAATGGTTGGCGTCGCGCGGAGCATGTGCTCGATGCCCTTGTTCGGCGAGAGCAGGCCAAACGTCAAGGCGACAAACTTCCCCTCGACGCCGAACTGATCCTTGTAGAACGCGGGATCGATGAAGGCCATATCCGGAATGCCGTGGGCGATCAGGTCGATCTTGGCCTCCGGAACGTCGTAAACTTCCCTGAGAAGCGTGCGCGCCTTCTCGGTCATCACGATCACCCGGGCCGAGAGGTCGATGACCTGGTCGAGCACCCGGCGCTGGTCGTCGCTGGGCTCGTGGAGCACCGTGTGCAGGGTGGTGGCAACCGGCATCCGCAGATTCCGCAGCAAGCGAATGATGTGGCTGCCGGACGGGCCGCCGAAGATGCCGTACTCGTGCTGGAGACAGACGACGTCGGCGTTGGCGAAGTTCAGGTAGTCCGCCGCGCGCAAGTAACTGTCAAGCTCCTGCTCCTCGATCTCGAACCGGACTTCCCGCGGGTAGTCGTACCCCTGGGGGAGATCGTTCACCGGCACCACGAAGCAGTCCGAACCAGGAAACTGGGTCGCCACTGACGTGCAGACGTCATGCGTGAACGTGGCAATCCCGCACTTGCGCGGCAGGTAGTCGCCGATGAAGGCGATTTTCCGAATTTCAGTAGTCCGAGTCATGGTTGTCACAGGACTCTGATCCTCACGACAGGACGATTCACCTCTGGCTCCGACTTTTCGCAGAAGTCGAGCCCATCATGCCTGCACCCGGGCTCATCATGCCTGGAGCCAGGAAGGCGGCGCGACTGTGGGTGCACCGCGGCGCGACATTACGGTTCGGCCCCTGTGCGGCGCGCATTCCGGGATAAAACGTGTGCGGTGTCGTCCGCGTCTGGACGGACATCGGCTGGGACGTGCGACGGGTCTGCGAGCCTGAGCTCGAGCTGCCGGCCGCGGCCATGGTTCCCCCGGTGTAAGGACGAAGTGGGTCGGCGCCCAATTCCCCGGGCATCGATGTTTCGGTCGGGGCGCCGCCCCCCCGGCCCGGGCCGGCTCGCGCCGGGCTCACCGTCACTTCCCGCCGCACCGTGTTCAATCGATTGAAGTTCGACCCTTGTTGAGCCGGGGCCGCCGATGGGACTGCCAGCAGCACGAGAGCAACTGTCATTGTCGATCCCCAGGCACCTCTCATGGCCGGAAAACCCTCCTCCACGACTCTTGATCGCGCTCGCGACCGGACCAGTATACCACGTTACCGTGGCGGGCATTCCTTTTCCAGGCTGGTTCGCGCGTCCGCCCCACGGCAGGGACCGCGGAAACCTTCCTCGACATGTAATATGTATAATAGTAACGATTTGCTCAAGATATCTTGACTATTGAGAAAACCTGGGAGACGATAGGTGTATCAGTTCCACGTGTTGATCGTCCCCCAGCCTTCTCGGTTCGTGCGGCAGCCTGTTCCGGGAAGCACTCCGGGGAAAATCCCGCCAGCGAGGTCGGTATGAGCACCATTGCGCGGATCGAGCAGCTCGGAGCGTTGTCCCCTCACCTGGATGGATCGAACGGTCGCCATTTTCCTTTCCCTGGAGTGCCGATGACGTGTGACGGCGCCGAGGCGGTCGTCCACGTCGAGACCCGGATCAGCCAGGCCGCCGGCGCCTATCCCATCACCAGCTCGACCACGATGGGAGGCGGCTTCAACGCCGCAGTGATGAACGGGGCCCGTAACCTCTGGGGCGACCCACTCCTTTTCTTCGAGCCCGAGAGTGAACATTCGGCGGCCAGCGTCTGCGAGGGGTTTGCCGTCGCCGGCGGCCGGGTCACCAATTTCACGTCGGGACAGGGCCTCGTGCTCATGAAGGAGGTGCTCTACACGATCGCGGGCAAGCGGCTGCCGGTCGTGATGAACATCGGTGCGCGGGCATTGACCAGCCAGGGGCTTAACGTCCATGCCGGCCATGATGACATGATGTCGGTGGCCGATTGCGGCTGGGGCATGATCTTCGGCCGCAACGCCCAGGAAGCCGGCGATTTCTGCATGATCGCCCGCCGCGCCGCGGAAGCCTCGCAGACTCCGTTCTTCAACGTGCAAGACGGCTTCCTGACCACCCACACGGTCGAGCGAGTGCGGCTGCCCGAGCCCGATTTCATGAAAGCCTTCATCGGTGATCCGCGCGAGAAGCTCTTCAACCTGATGGATCCCGCCAGCCCGCTCATGTCCGGTGTCGTGCAGAACCAGGATTCCTACATGAAGGGCAAGATCGCCCAGCGGTGGTATTACGATCGTATCGAACCCTTGCTGGCGGACGCCTTTGACGAGTTCTACCGGCAGACGGGACGGCGCTACGGATTCCTCGAGCCGCATCGATGTGAGGACGCCGAGTACATCCTGATCGGCATGGGCTGTTACATGGAAACCGTCAAGGCGGCCGTCGATTATCTTCGGGACGTGAAAGGGATCGCCGCGGGATGCCTGACCGTGTTCGTGTTTCGGCCCTTCCCCGCCACGAGAATCATCGCAGCGCTCAAGGACTGCCGGGCGATCACGGTGTTCGAGCGGATGGACGACCCGCTGTCGACCACGGGCAATCACCTGACGCGCGAGATCAAGGCCGCCTTCTGCGATGCGATGACGGGACAGAACGGGCACGATCGGATCGCGTACATCCCCAAGGTTTACAGCGGCTCGGCCGGCCTGGGCAGCCGCGACGTGCGGCCGGGCGACATCATCGCCGCGTTCGAGAACATGATTCACGACGGTCAGGAATACTTCAGCATCGGGATCGACCATCCCCTGGCGCTGAAGCCCGCCCTGGACCCCGACCTCCGGCCCCGGGGGGCCTACTCGATGCGCGGGCACTCGGTCGGCGGCTTCGGCTCGGTCACCACCAACAAGGTCATCGCCACCATCGCCGGCGACGTCTTCGGCAGGGACGTGCAAGCCTATCCCAAGTACGGCTCGGAGAAAAAAGGCCTGCCGACTACCTACTATCTGACGATCGCCGATACCCACATCTTTACCCACTGCGAGCTCGAGCAGGTCGACCTGGTCTGCATCAACGACCCGACGGCGCTGCTCAGCCCGGGACCGCTCAAGGGACTGGTTCCGGGGGGCGCCATCTTCATGCAGTCGCCACACGACGACCCGCGCGAGGTCTGGAAGCGGATTCCCGAGCATAACCGCCGCACGATCCGCACCAAGAAGCTGCGCGTCTATTTCGCCGACATGGTCAAGATCGCCCGCGAGGTGGCGTCGGTGGCCGACCTCCAGATGCGCATGCAAGGTATCGTTCTGCTCGGGGCGTTTCTCAAGCTCACGCCCTACGCGGCGCTCAGCCAGATGAGCGACGAGCAGGTCTACGCGGGCGTGGAACAGGCTCTCCGCAAGTATTTCGGCAAGCGGGGCGACCGCGTCGTTCAAGACAACCTCACCTGCGTCCAGCGCGGGTATGGCGAACTCCGGGAAATTCCCGTCGAAGTCATCAACGCCTGATCTCCCGGCGGGGCCAGCCCGCCCAATCCGGCGTTCATCGCATTGCCGGCCGGATCTCATCCGTGGACACAACCCCTCGCGAGGAAAGATCGATGCTCCAGACGACTTCCAAACCCTCGATGAACGAACCGCACGACCAGGACCCGTTCAACAACAGCAGCTACGGCACCCTGGTCGACTCCCCCTACAAGCTCGTCAGCCTGCCGGTCCTCGATGTCCTGGACTTCAACGAACGGATCATTCGCGGTTACGAGGACGGCTCGGCCGAGAAAGGGCTGCCCGCCGATCTCTCGCTGGCCCGCTCGCTGGTTCCCGCCGGCACGGCGACCCTCCGCGACTTCAGTAACATCGCCCCCGAGATCCCCCTGTATATTCCCGAGAATTGCACCGGCTGCATGGACTGCGTGACCCAGTGCCC
>JBAUOX010000633.1:0-2149 GCA_049579985.1 Isosphaeraceae bacterium
CTCTAAGCTTGAGGCAGGAAAGCGAGTGGGCGGCCGCCGGGGCCAATCCTCGCGGCAGCCGGCTGGAGATCCGGGCTTTGCCATGAGAATCGAACAAGAACGGTTCAACCCGAAGCAGTTCGTGCCCCCCTGGGTCCGGCACCAGCACCTGGAACGTTACCGGTGGGCGGCCCGGATGGTGGGGGGCCGGCGGGTGCTCGACGCGGCGTGCGGAACGGGTTATGGGACCATGCTGCTCGCCGGCGCCGGCGCATCGTCGGTCCTGGGGGTCGATTGTAGCCCGGCGGCCGTGGCCGGCGCGATGCGGGGGTGCGGGCGGCCGAATGTCGGCTTCGCCGTCGCGTCGGCCGACCGACTGCCCGTGCCCGACGGCTCGTATGACGTCTACGTCTCCTACGAGACGATCGAGCACGTCGAGGACGACGAGGGCCTCCTGGCCGAGGCAGCGCGCGTGCTCGACCCGGGCGGCCTGTTCCTCGTTTCCACTCCCAACCGCGGGCTGCTCGATCCCGGAATATCGATGGATCAAAAACCGTTCAATAAATTCCACGTCCGTGAATACAAGCGGGATGAGCTCGAGGAACGGCTAGGGCGTTACTTCCAGTCCGTCGAATGGTTTGGCCAGAGCGCGTACGCTCGGTCGTACGTCGCCTCGCTCGACTGGCTCGGCCGATTCTGTCCGAGCCTCGCAGTCAGATTCCACCAAGCTCGAAAGTGCCTGCACTGGCCGTGGGAGTCTTCCCAGTGTCATCTGCCGCGTGCCTGGAGCGACGGGAGTATCCTTCCCGAGATCCTGATCGCCGTTTGCCGGAGCCCCAGGCCGGGCTTGCAGCGACGAGATGGAAGACAGTGAACAAGGTGAACCGGGTCACGCGGTCTGCCGCCCGGCGAGGAGTTGGGGCTTTGCCAGGCCGATCCGATAGCGTGGCAATGTTCGCTCCACAATTCGCGAATCGCGAAGGTAACGATGCCAACCAACAGGACCCAGGCTGAGGAACTTCGGAAGGAGGCGCAGCACTGACGATTCTCGCCCGTGAATGAACGAGGCAAGGTACGTGTTGACGTCGATTGAGAAGCGGGCGACTCGCTGAGCGATTCTTCGGCTTACGTCTGTCGATTGACAGGTGTCGAGGTGCCGGGACAGGACGGTCTCGAGCTGCTTTCGGAAGTCTTGGATGTCGGCACTGCCCTGCATCGTCTGGGCTTGGGGATGGATGCGGAACGCCGAGAGAGGGCGGGGATGGTAATACGTCTTACCCGCGGCCGCAAGCTTCAACCAGAAATCCCAATCGGCCGTGTACCACAAGCCCTCGTCCAGTCCGCCCACCTTCAGCGCCGCGACCCGTGAGAACACGGGCGCCGGCATAGAAATAAAGTTTTGTACCAGTAATCGTTCGATCATGACCTCGGGCTCGATCTCCACGTCATGCGGCAGTGGACAGCGCCAGGAGCCCACCCGGTTCCCCTGGGGTCCGATGAACCAGGAAGGATGGAGGAACATCGTCGCGCCGGGAGCCTTCCGGACCAGCGACCTCAGGACGTCAAGGCGACCCTCCAACCAGAGGTCATCGTGGTGCAGGAAACAAACGAAATCTCCCCGCGCGTGAGACAGCCCGTGGTTCGTACGCGCCACCCAGTTCTTGAAATGCGGGCAGACGAACAGCCTCAAAGGTAGCCAGTGTGCGTATGTGTTTAGGATGTCCGCAGTCCTGTCGGTGGAGCCCCCCTCAAGGGCGATGACCTCGATCCGGTCGTCCTCCTGATCGAGGATGCTCCGGAGTGCTTGCTCGAGGTAGTTTTCGCCGTTGTAGATCGGCATCACCACGCTCAGCCAGGGCTGTTCCATGGCTTCGACCTCAGCGCTCCACTTGTGGCTCGCAAACCCGTGTTCTATGCATGCCGCCCGAAATCCCCTCGCTCGGCAGTCGCTCGTCCTCGGAAGCCTGATGCGGCATTCGCAGAATCCCGACGAGGAACGCGCCTGCCGCAGACTCCAGGCCCAGACAGAAGATCGTGCCGGCGAAGATCCATTGGCCCGGGACGGGCACCTCACGGGTTTGCAGCCAGTGGAACACGACCGGGACTCCCAGGATCACGGCCAAGGCCATCAGGGAGGCCCCCGTGGTCAGGCCGCGCTCGACGGAGAAGA
>JBAUOX010000634.1:0-1878 GCA_049579985.1 Isosphaeraceae bacterium
CTCGGCGCACTTCGTAATCGGCCCCCTCGGGCACCATGATCTGTACGCCGGCAGCAACCAGTTCGGCCAGCCACGCCTTGCAACGTCGCGACTCGTCCGAGCCCTTGGGATTGGTCGCAAGGCTCAGGAAAGCCAAAGGGGGACATAGCGATTGTCGACAACCGTCAGAGTGTGTACGTCGGGCGGCTGGGGCGGAATGCCCCACGACGCGGGCCTGCGTGCCCGCTCAGGCTTTCCTCTGGTGTCGCTCCGCTCCACCACATGCGCCCACCTTTTTCCGTCTGAACACTTCGATCTTCAGGAACCCGCTCCGGGGCCATCCGATCGGGGACCAGTTCGCACGTCGGAGGCTGCGAACACGCATTTCGATAGGGTGCGTCGAGCTGGCGATGATGCGCCGTTTGCCGGGACATGGCCGTCGCGGATGTTTGCGACGACCTCGTGGTGCGTCTTCCCACCGCAGATGAACCTTAGTTCAGGACAAGGTGCGATCATCGATCCGCGCGGGACAACCACTCACGGGGGGAACAACTCAAAAAGCTCTTCCGCTTGGCGGATGAGGATCCTCCGCGGGTGATTCAAGTCCAGCGCGAACACCGTGGCTCGGCCCGCCGGCGTTTGCCCGACGACGTGGTAGCCCTCCCACCGAAAATGCGCCGGCCAATGGTCGCTGCGGGGGTTGAACAGGGGAACGGACTCGCCGGTCCCAGGCTCTGGTGCCAGAGTGCGATCCGACTTGTGCAGGTTGCACGCGGGGCAACACCAGGCCAGATTGGACAGGTCCGAGGTCCCGCCCCTTGACCTGGGCGTGATGTGTTCAACGTGAAATGTGGCGCCCTGGAGAGCCTGGAGCATCCCACAGTATTCGCAACGCCCCTCGGCCCGTGCCTCGACCGAACGTGCGGTATCGCGCCAGGACATCATGCGGGTTTGCGTCCCAGCACGTGGAGCGCTTGGGCACGTACCAGGGCGATCGTTTCACTGAGCTCGACCAGGGCCTCCAATTCTTCTTTTTCCTCGGACCGCAACGCCCCGTCTGTGTTTCGGTCCATCAGGACCTGCAGGCGCTGGTCAGCCCTCGGGGGCAACCGGAGCGCAGCCACAGCCTCAACCATGGTGAGAGGAGCCTCGACGACCGTGGTCATGGACTGTCCCTCCGGCACGTGCTCGGACAGAATCTCGATCGATCAAGATCTCTGTCCTGACGATACCAGAGCCCCGCACCCTGCGCCGAGCCCGCAGATGGCTTATGAAGCGGAGTCGTGTTGCTGCGGCAGCATTCTCCAGGGACGCGGACCTTGGACGTGTCGGAGGCTCTCCTGTGGTGTCGCTGCGCTCCAAAGGCAAAAGGGGTCAGAACGAAAGGCAAAAGGGGTCAGAACGACTTGATTGACATCGGTTTGTCGCCACAACCGACTCGCATTCGATTCATGGCAACGGCATCCCACCCGGCCGATCGGTGGTGATCGTCTCCCACTCGCGGGCGTCGACGAACCGACCCAGATGGCCAGCGTTCCTCGTTGCGACGATCACCTCGAAGCCGTCCTCGGCGACAAGCAACGCCTGCGCCGCGAGGATCACGTCGCAGTCCAGCGCCGAGTCATCGGCCGTCGCATAGCCCTCATTCCGGGCCTGCGCCCACAACTCGGCGGCGCGGCGCCAAACCGTCGTCGTAACCGGAAGGAAACCGGCCTTGCGGGCAAGGTTGTCCAGTCGATCGAGTCCGTCACGTCGTCCCGCCCGGATCAACTCTCGGCGCACTTCGTAATCGGCCCCCTCGGGCACCATGATCTGTACGCCGGCAGCAACCAGTTCGGCCAGCCACGCCTTGCAACGTCGCGACTCGTCCGAGCCCTTGGGATTGGTCGCAAGGCTCAG
>JBAUOX010000635.1:0-11542 GCA_049579985.1 Isosphaeraceae bacterium
CCCTGAGTCCGGGGCGGGATCGATCGCGGCCCCGGCGCTCGCTGGAGAGTTGGCGGCGGCCGACACATCGACTTCCAACGGGGCGCGGACTGTTGCCGGAGGGCCCGCGGCAGCGGCCGGTCCATCGCGCCCGGGCGCCCAGGTGGGCGGGCTTTCGCCTTTGCCGAGTGCCAGGCCGCACGCCCGGATCCGGGTCGATGCCTTGCAGCTCGACGACCTGGTCGGCCTGGCCGGCGAGCTGGCTGTCCTTTCCGACAACCTCCAGGGCCTGCGCGAAATCTCCGGGCTCGTTCCCTGGCTGCACGCCCTTGAAGCCCTCCAGCGGGTCAGCCGGCAGATCCGAGACACGACGCTCGAGCTGCGCATGGTGCCCGTCGATGAGCTCTTCTCGCGGTTCCCCCGCGTGGTTCGCGACCTGGCTGACCGCTCGGGCAAGGAGATCGAGCTGAGGATCATCGGCCAGGAAACTCGGCTGGACCGGACGATCGTCGAGCGGCTGGGCGACCCGATGGTCCACCTGATCCGCAACGCCGTCGATCATGCGCTCGAGACTCCCCAGGAACGGCTCGCGCAGGGAAAGCCCCGCATGGGTCGGATCACCCTGATCGCCGGCCACGAGGGAGATCGCGTGGCGATTCGGGTCGAGGATGATGGCCGCGGCCTGGATCGTGAAAAGATCATCAAGAAGGGGACGGCCAGGGGCCTGATTCCGGCGGGGGTTTCGCCCGACGATCCGCGGGTGGTGAGCCTGATCTTCGAGCCGGGCTTCTCGACCCGGGATGATGTGAGCGAGCTGTCGGGCCGGGGCGTGGGCCTGGATGTGGTCCGCGACTCGGTCCGCGGGCTGCGGGGCAGCCTCTCGGTCGAGAGCACGCCCGGCAAGGGAAGTTCATTCATCTTCCGGCTGCCGCTGACCCTGGCCCTGATCGACGGGCTCCTGGTCGAGACGGCGGGCGGGCGGTTCGTCGTGCCCCTGACCCAGGTCGAGGAATGCGTCTCGCTGGGCGGCACGAGCCCGGCCCTGGCCAAGGAACGGCCCTGTGTGTCGGTCCGGGGCGAGCTGGTTCCCATGATCTCCCTGCGATCGCTGTTTCGATCCAACGGTCCCTTGCCGGCGCGGCAAGAATTGCTTTTGACCCGGCACGCCGGGCAAAGGGTCGGGGTGGCCGTGGACCGGCTGGTTGGCCGCGTTCAGGCTGTCATCCAGTCGCTCGGTGAGGGATTGCACGGCCTCAGCCGATTTTCCGGCGCGACCATCCTCGGCGATGGCACCGTGTCGCTGATTCTCGATCTCTCGGCTGTGGTCACCGAATCGCTCGTCGCAACTCATAGTGTTCATATCACGCCCTCGGGCGGCGTGAGGGCGGAGAGTCTCCGATGAGAATCCCATTACGAACCAAAGTGACCCTGACCCTGGTCGCCTTCGGGTTGATCCCGGCGGGAATCGTGGCCGCTTTCGCCTACATGTCGGCGCAGGACTTCATGGGCCGGCAAACTCAGATGATCAGTGCAGCCGCCGCGGCCATCAGCGACCACGCCAAGATGCTCGTCCTGAAGAACAACGAACTGGAGCGCAAGGGCGAGAAGGCGTCCGCCGAGAACGCGCCGCCTTTGAAGTGGGAGCTCACCGATGCGGACCGAGATGATCTACAGCGCTATATTTCCTATACGCTGAGATATCACAACCTGTCCAACGCATCGGTCTACCTCGTGGACCCGATGAATAACCTGGTCCTGCAACGAAGCAACACGGGCGCTTATATCACAGGCGGCAAGCTGGCGTCCAAGTACGAGACCATCGCCGATCATGCGAATGGAACGATGGGCACTCAGGCCATCGAGGCCAGGAGCGAGCCCTACGAGGCCGCCGAGATCGTGGGCTATGCCACGATAGCGGCGCCGATCCAGAAAAACGGCGCCGCCTCGCACGGCTACGCCACGTTGATCACGGAGCCACGCAGTTCGGCTTTTGAAACGATTTATGACAACCAGTTCCGGACCCTCGCCATCCTGGCCGGTTCGTTCATTCTGACCGTGGTGCTGGGCGTCCTCCTCGGCCGCTGGTTCATTCGCCCCTTGCTCGAGATCAAGGACGTGACCGAAAGCCTGCACGAGGGCCACCTGTATAACCGGACGCACATCAACCGGGGCGATGAGCTGGGCGACCTGGCGAGCCTGACAAACTCGGTCGTGGACCGCTTCTCGGAGGTGATCGGCCAGATCCGGACCGTGACTTCGTCGGTATCCACGGCCAGCAGCGAGCTCAATTCCAGCGCCCAGCAACTGGCGCAGGGGGCCGCTGAGCAGGCGGCCACGCTTCAGGAGATTGCCAGCAGCCTGCAGAATGTCGATGCCTCGGTGGGACGTAATGCGCAGCACGCCAAGGACACCGCACGGACGGCGAACGAGGCCAGCGGCCAGGCGGAGCGCGGCGGCGAGGCCGTTCACGAGACCGTCGCGGCCATGCGGGAGATCACTCAGAAAATCCTCGTCGTGGAGGACATTGCCTACCAGACGAACCTCCTGGCGCTGAACGCTGCCATCGAGGCAGCCCGTGCCGGTACCCATGGCAAGGGCTTCGCGGTCGTCGCCGGCGAAGTGCGAAAGCTTGCCGAACGAAGCCAGGCCGCGGCCCAGCAAATCAGCGACCTTGCCAAGAAAAGCGTTGCGGTGGCCGAAAATGCCGGCGGCTTGCTGGAGCGGACCGTGCCGATGATCAGGGCGACGTCGGACCTGATCCAGGAGATCGCCGCCGCGTCCCAGGAACAGATGGCCGCGATCCGGGAGATCAACGTCGGTGTCAGCCAGCTCGAAGAAGTGGTCCAGCAAAACGCGGCTGCAAGTCACGAGCTTGCCGCAACTTCCACCGACCTGGCTTCACAATCGTCGAGCTTGCAGCAGAAGGTCGACTTTTTTCGCCTTGAACCTGCCGCCAACGGATTCCACGGAGGGCCCTCCCTTCCACCCCCCCGGGCGCACACGAGCCAGCCTCTGCCGAGGACGCAACCGTCTACTGGCAGAAAACTTCCGGCACCACGACCGGCAACGCAGCATTCGTCCGATGGGCAGCAAAGCGCCGCGCATACTCCGACGGCGGCTAGTCCCGGGCCCGGTGCGTCGTCGCCTGCCCAAGGCGGCACGAGGGGCCCGGCGCAACCTCCAGCGGGGGTAGGGATGGTCTCTCCGCAGCGAGGCGGGGTGGTGGTTAACCTTGACGACGACGACAATTTCGAGCGATTCTCGTAGGAGTAAGAAGGTCTGGTTAAATTAGAACAGCAACAACCGTGTGCGTGCGAGTTCAAAAACCATCGAAAGCAGTATTGACTGCACTCATGGCGAGTCATTGAAAGGTTGGAAGATGGTCGATCTCGTCACGGATGCCATGACCGAGTCTGACCGGGATGGAGCCCAATCCTATGTGGTGTTCCGGCTTGGTGGCGAAGGATATGCGCTCGAGGTGATGAGGGTTCAAGAAGTTCTTGACGTCCAGTCGATGACCGAGGTACCGGGCAGCCCGAAATGTCTGCTGGGAGTGATCAATTTGCGCGGACACGTCGTGCCTGTCTATGATCTGCGGATTCCCTTTGGCTTGCGCACTGACTCGACTCTCAACCGCGTACCGAGCGTATTGATCGTCGAGACCGAGCAAGGCAATGACTCGCAGGTGACGGGACTTGTCGTGGACCGTGTTTCCGACGTCCTCGAGTTCTCTCCGGAAGAAGTGCAACCCTCGCCGCAATTGGGACTTGGGAAAACGACTCCGTTCGTCCGCGGGCTGATCCGTCACCAGGAGGGTTTCCTGCTCGTATTGGATCTGGATCGGGTCTTTTCTGCCCTGGCGTCGTTGAACGGTGAGGGAGTCTAACGTGGCGACATCGGGCATGCTGCCACCCCCGCCGTCGGATTCCGAGCCCTGGTCGGAGAAGGACTTCGCCGCGATCGTCGCGTTCCTGCGCCACCAGATCGGAATCACACTCGAACCTCATCGCATGGGCCTCCTGCAGGCAAGGCTGCGCTCGCGCGTTCAGGTCAAGGGCTTCTCGAGCTTCTGCCAGTTCCATGAGCAGGTTCTCAGGAACGACCCGAGCGGCTGGGGCGCCCAGTTGCTGATTGACCTGAGCACGGTCAACCACACCTCGTTCTTCCGCGAACCAGCGCACTTCACATTTCTCAGCGAGCACGTTTCCGCCTCACTCAAGGAAGCACCCACCTCGACGGTCCGCCTCTGGTCGGCGGGCTGCTCATCGGGCCAGGAACCGTACAGCATGGCCATGTCCCTGGCGGAAGCCTTGCCGCCTCACGGTCTTGCCAAGGTCGAGATCTGGGCCTGCGATCTTTCGCTGGAGATGCTCAGGGTCGCGGCCAGTGCGATCTACGCCACGCGCGACGTGGAGGGCGTCTCTCCGGCCCGTCTGCGCCGGTTCTTCCTGCTCGGCCGGGGTCCCCGCGAGGGCTCGTTCCGGATCGTGCCTGAGATCCGCGACCTCGTCAAGTTCCGGCATCTGGATCTGCGCAACACCATCTGGGCGCTACCCAACGACTTTCAGATCATCTTCTGCCGCAACGTCTCGATCTACTTCGCCGAGGAAGAGCGACTGGTTCTGCTCGACCGTCTGTCGCAACACCTTCGTCCCGGCGGCTGGCTGGTCATGGGCAATGGCGAGATCTTGCCCTCGGGGCCGGCGTCGCTTCGCAAGCATTCGCCATCGCTCTATCAGAGAGAGGCTTGATCGTCCATGGCCCTGCGCGATCGTCAATCTCCCCAGAGCCCGCCTTCCCGGCAACCTCCGGCCATCGAAGTGATGGTCGTTGATGATAGTGCCGTGGTCCGGCAGCGATTGAAGTCGATCATCGAGTCTGACCCGCATTTCCGGGTGGTTCTGGCGGCTGATCCCTACGAGGCGGTGGCGATCCTGAGCAAATCGGTCCCCGGCGTGATCGTGCTCGACGTCGAGATGCCCCGGATGGACGGACTGACCTTCCTGCGGAAGCTGATGCGTCAGCATCCGATGCCGGTCGTCCTCTGCACGGTGCAGGCTGAACGAGCGGTCACGGCCCTGGAGATGGGTGCCATCGAGGTCATCGCCAAGCCCGACTGGCAGGACAGGTCGCGGCTGTCGGAATGGTCGCAGAACCTGTTGGAGAGCATCCGCAACGCCGCTCGGGCCGGGCGGCTGCCGATGCGGGACGACCGGACGGCGAGCAATGACCCGCGTCATACCGCCGACGTGATCATACCGCGGATGTCCTATGCGCCGCGGGGCGGCGCCAGCGAGCGAATCATCGCGGTGGGCGTGAGCACGGGTGGCGTGCAGGCAATCCAGCAGCTCCTGGCCGGTTTTCCGGTCGGCTGTCCAGGCATCGTGATCGTTCAGCACATGCCGGCCGATTTCACGGCGGCATTCGCCCAGAGGCTCAGCGGCGACACGCGCATCGAGATCGAGGTCGCCGAGGCCCGGCATCACGATCCGATCCGCCCTGACCGGGCCCTGATCATTCCGGGTGACGCGCACGGCCTGGTCCGCCGATCGGGCAGCGGATACCGGGTCGAGCTGGTCGACGGTCCCCCGGTCTGCCGCCACCGTCCCAGCGTCGAGGTCCTGTTCCGGTCGGTGGCCCAGGCCGCCGGCCCATTCGCCGCCGGTGTCATCATGACCGGCATGGGCGACGACGGCGCAGGCGGGCTGCTCGAATTGCGTGCGGCCGGGGCGCTGACCGTTGCCCAGAACGAGGCTACATGCGTCGTCTTCGGCATGCCCCGCGAGGCCATCCGCCGCGGCGCTGCCAAGTATGTCGTGCCCCTCGATTCGATCGCCACCACACTCATGGCCTGGTACGCAAACCCCGACGCGGGGACGTGGTCCTGAGCCGGTCACGAGCCGGGCGGATCACCACGAATCCGCGGAGATGATCTCGCAGCCGTTGATCGTGTTCAGACCGAGCCAGACCGACATGTTGATGCTGTTCTTGAGGAATCGGACCGAGCCATCGCCAAGCAGGACATCGATTCCTCCCGGATGGCGGCTCCGAGCCCCGGCATAGGCACTCTGATCCTGATCACCGGCGTTACTCGTGCACGGCAAGTCCATGCCCGGCTCCGAGACGCAGAAGTATAGGTTATTCAGGAAGTCGCCAAAGATGCCCGTTTGGTAGTAGTCCTGCGGGTTATTGGGTGGAAGCCGGGAGAAGAAGGAACATCCTCCGGGAATGGTCGACCACATCAAGCCCCGAATATCATACGTCTCCCCCTGGAGAACCTCGGCCAGGAAAACGGTGTTGCTGCTGCCGTCGGTGAGTGAGTTCATGCCGATTGTATAGAAGCCGAAGGCCGACTTCCTGAAGAACGGCGGAGCGCCGGTGGTCGGGTCGATCATCGGCCCTGACCCTGATGGACCGGTCCAGCTCGTGACGGCTAACCCGTCCTGGGCCCAGAAGGTATTGCCCCAGCTCGCACCGTAGTTGCCCTTCGTGAGGACCGGGCCGGCCAGGGGAGCCGCATAGGCGGGGTTCACCTGAAACGTGTTTTGCCGATCGCTCGGGCACTGGAACGTGGCGATCTTGGTGCTTCCCACCGTGCTGTTGGCGAAGAATCCCATCGGCAGGGGATTCCACGGGCCTTCCGCCCCCAGTTGATAATTGAAACTGTTGGCGAGATTCCCTTGCTCGATGTAAGGCAGCATCAGGCAGGACCACGGGGTGTTCTGGCAGTTCGAGAAGATGTCGATGTCGCAGATGACACCAGGCATCATGGGATAACCAACTTTGCGGATGTCCCCGGTGGGGAAGCAGTTGTTGGACTCGTGGTAGTTGTGCATGGCGAGCCCGAACTGCTTCATGTTGTTGATGCACTGGGCCCGCCGCGCTGCCTCGCGCGCCGACTGCACGGCCGGCAGCAAGAGCGAGATCAACACCGAGATGATCGCGATCACGACAAGTAGCTCAATCAGCGTGAAACCCCGAGCACGAGAGGATGACGACATGGTAATCTGGACTCCTGATTGCCTAAATCTGATCGGAGAAGCGCCGACCGGAGATGAGTATCCCGCCTCGTTGGGCGATTAGAAAACAAATATAGCACGCAGATTGCGTGCTTGCAATACGTCAGGCGTGCGAGAATCCTTGGATTTTCATCCTGATTGAGAACCTGCCCTCACAGCGCGTCAAGATGTGCGGGACGCGAGGTCAAGCGGAAGAAAAGCGACTTTGCTTCATTAATGTGCCCGAAATCGGTACTTGACACCTTCTCCTGGCCCGGTTACTGACTCCTTATCCTGGCCTGACACCTTATCCTGGCCTGTGCGGAGGTGACGTTTTGTGGAATGATCCACGGCCCCCAGAAGAGAGTCTGCTCAGGTCATCCGACCGCGTCGCAGCCAGTAGTCCGGACGCCGGCGCACATGAGCGACCGCAAGAACCAGGATCAGATCAGCCTTCTCGAGGCTGTAGAATATGGAGTAGGGGAAGCGTCCGAGGCGCACTCGGCGAAACCTGTTCCGGTAAATCGGCCAGCGATCAGGATGCGACGTGATCCGCTCCAAGGCACGATCGACCTCTGTGACAAAGTCGCCGCTCAGACCGGTTCGCCTGGACTCATACCACTTCTGGGCCTCGCGAAACTCGCGTGCTGCCAGCCTGTGGAACCGGACTTCCATTGCGTTTCCCTGACCGTTCAGGGCATCTCCTTCAACACCGACCACGGAATCGTCGCGGAGGGGTCTTGCCGGCACTCTTCAAGCCGTCGCTCCAGTTCAGTCGCCAGCTCATGATCGGCAAGCGTGGCGTCCTCGTGTACCAGGGTTGCCAGCAATTCGGCAGCGATCTCCGCTCGTTCGGCCTCGGGCAATGCAAGAGCCGCCTCAAGGACCGCCTGGCTTTTCCTGTCCATGTTCATTCTCCCTGCGCTTCTTCTCAGCTTCTCCAAGATACTCAATCTCGGAAGGAACCCCCAAACGACTTCTCGAGAGCACGGAATCCAGGGGCCCCTTTGGAGTCGATCTCAATCTTCACTATCTCCTCTTACAAGCTGTGCCGCCAGGAGCTGGATCGGATGCACCGCGTTGACCCCGGCCAGGCCGTGAACCTGGCTGCGACAGGAGAAGCCGGGGGCGACGAGGCGGGCCTCAGGGTCGGCGGCCGCGGCGGGAAGCAGCACACGGTTGGCCAGGGCGACGCTGACGTCGTAGTGGCCGTGCTCATAGCCGAACGAGCCGGCCATGCCGCAGCAGCCGGAATCGAGCTCGTGGACCTCCAGGCGGGGAATGCGCTTCAAGGCGGCCAGCGTACCGGCGGTTCCGACCGTGGCCTTCTGCTGGCAGTGGCCGTGCAGCAGGACGCGCCCGTCCAGCGGCCTGAATCTCAGGTCGGGTGTCCGGGTGGGGTCGGCCACGAAGGCATCGACGAGCGAGCATTGCCGGGCGACTTCATCGGCGGCCGGACCGAGCCGGAAGTCCCGGTACTCATCGACCAGCGTCACCAGGCAGCTTGGCTCGCAGCCGACGATCGAGATGCCCTGACGAGCAAGGGGCAGAAGTTTCTCCATATTCTCCCGGCCCAGCTCGCGGCCGAGCTTCAAGAGTCCCTTGGAGATCGCCGGGCGGCCGCAACAGCGCAGACCGGCCAGGACCACCCGGTAACCGCTCGCTTCCAGCACCTGTACCGCCGCGATACCAACATCAGGGTTGTTGTACGTGGTGAAGCAGTCATCGAGCAGCACGACCGAGCCGCGCCGGCCTGATCGGGGATCAGCCACGTGATGGCTGAACCATTTCCGGAAATGGTTGCGGACGAATGCCGGCAGGGTCCGCCGCCGGTCGATCCCGGCGGTCTTTTCCAAAAGCCATTTGAACGCCGGATTTCGGAGCGTCGCGTTGGCCAGCGGAGCCAGGGCTGAACCGATGGGGTTGAGCCGGAAGATCTGGCCCATGAGCAGGTGGCTCAAGGGCCGAGGACCGCTCGCGTAGTACTGGTGAAGGAACTCGGCCTTGAGCTTGGCCATATCGACCTGGGACGGGCATTCGCTCTTGCAGGCCTTGCACTGAAGGCACAGGTCGAGGGCCTCGAAGAGGGTGTCGTTGCCCAGCCCGCTGCCGTTCGACGGCAGCTCGCCCGTCATGACCAGGCGCAGCGCGTTGGCGCGGCCGCGGGTCGAGTGCATCTCGTCGCGCGTGACCATGTAGCTGGGGCACATCGTACCGGTCGCCGTCTTGCGGCAGGCAGCAACGCCCGAACACATCTCGACGGCGCGGGCGAAGCCCCCCTGACCGGAGAAGTCAAACAGCGTTTCCGCAGGTTCGTGCGGGTGGTACAGCGGGCCGATCCGCAGATGGTCGCCCGGATCGGCGTCGCCAATCACCTTGTCGGGATTGAGCAGGTTCTCCGGGTCGAACGCGAGTTTGACCTGCCGCAAGGCCGCGTAGACCTCGGGCCCGAACAGCTTGCGGTTCCAGAGGCTGCGAGCCAGGCCGTCGCCGTGCTCGCCGCTCATCGAGCCGCCGAACTCGACCACCAGGTCGGAGATTTCCCGGGCGATCGACCGCAGCGTCGCCACGCCTTCGGTTGTCTTGACGTTGATGATCGGCCGGATGTGGAGACAGCCGACATCGGCGTGCCCGTAGCACGCCGCGCGGACGCCATGCCGCTCGACAACGGCTCGAAAACGGTCGTAGAACGCAGGGAGACGGTCGGGGCTGACGGCCGTGTCTTCCACGAACGCGATCGGCTTGGCATCGCCGACCATGGCCATGAGCAGCGAGAACCCGGCCTTGCGGACCTTCCAGAAATCGTCCTTGGCAGCGCTTGTCAAGCTCTTGCGGATGCCCAGGACCCCCGGGCAGCCCTCGAACCGCCTGGCCAGATCGTCAGCCCGCGCCGCCAGCTCGTCCCGCGAGTCGGCGTAGAACTGCGCAGCGAGGACGGCGGCCGGGCGGCCGTCGGCGAAGTTGAGGTAATGCGAGTACAGCGGGTTCTCCGCGGCCAGATCGAGGATCATCCGGTCGAGCATCTCGACGGCCACCGGGCCGGTCGCCACGATCTCGGCCAGCCGCTCGAGCGCCGCGGGGATCGTGCCGAACGAGAGCACCACCAGGCCCTGCTCGGCAGGAATCGGCACCACCTTCAGTTCGGCCGCGGTGACCACGGCCAGTGATCCCTCGGAGCCGACGATCAGCCGGGCGAGGTTGAACTGCCAGGGCTCGTCGACCCAGCCCACCGGCCGCACCGGCAACCCCGGGACGAATTCATCGAGGTTGTACCCGCTCACCCGGCGCAAGATGTGGGGGAACCGGTCGATGACGGCCTGCCGATGCGCGGCCACCGTATCGCGCACCGCGCGATGAACCCGGCCCAAGGACCCGGCCTCCTGACAGATCGCTGAGAGCTCCTGGTCCGAGACCGGACCCAACCTGGCCGCGGTGCCGTCCGCCAGCACGACTTCGAGGGCGCGTACGTGATCGACGGTTTTGCCATAGCGCAGCGACCGGGCGCCGGCCGAATTGTTGCCGATCATCCCGCCGATCGTCGCCCGGTCGCTCGTCGAGACGTCCGGGCCGAACATGAGCCCCAGCGGTTTCAGGTGGGCGTTGAGCTGGTCCAGCACCACTCCCGGCTCGACCCGCACCGTCATCGCGTTGCGGTCCACGACGCCGATCCGATTGAGGTACTTCGAAAAATCAATGACGATCGCGGCGCCGACGGTCTGACCCGAAAGGCTCGTGGCCGCTCCCCGCGGCACGATCGCCACCTTCTCTTGTGCGGCGATTCGCACCGTGGCGATGACGTCCTCGACCGTTCGAGGAACGACCACGCCCACCGGCTCGATCTGGTAGAGACTGGCGTCGGTCGCATAAAGGGCGCGCTGCCCGCGGTCAAAATAGACAAGAGCGCGTGTCTCCTGAGTCAGGCGGTCGTGCAGGCGGGACAGGTCGGGGGAAGAGAGCTCATTCGTTGTGGGCATCGTTTGCTGCTCGTTCAGCGGTCAACTCGTTGCGACGGCCTGTCGGAACGATTCGCGGTCACTCGGGTCCATCCTCGAACAAGACCGCGACAGGGAGTCGAAAGCCAGGGAGGAGGTCGCCGCCATCCAGCTCCTGGCCGACGCCGAGCACCTGGATTTGCCGGGGTGTGGAATAGATATAGACTTCGGCCTGTTCGGGATAGACGACCCAGACGCGCGTCACTCCGGCCTTGAAATAGTCGTGAACCTTCCTAAGGACTGCCGAGGCCGAGTTGCTCGGGCTGATGACTTCGATGGCGAGATCGGGAACCATGTCCCACACGGGAACATCGGGGACGCGACGGTTATAGGGCCAACGGGCATGGGACACGAACGCGACGTCGGGTCGGCGCTGCATGTCTTGTTCGACGATGATCCGGAAGAGGAACTCGACCAGCACACGACCAAGACGATGTGCCCGCGCAAACTGGAAGAGATAGCCACCCAAGATCGTGGCGATTTCGATCTCCCGAGATCCCATGTTCTTCTCCAGGATCTGTCCATCGACCACCTCGTAAAGCATGTCGTCGGGAATGGTCGGGGCGAGCGCGG
>JBAUOX010000636.1:0-8148 GCA_049579985.1 Isosphaeraceae bacterium
GCGGTTCTGATCGCCCTGCTCCTGGGCTGGCTGGTCGCCATTCCGACTGATCGTTTCTTCGCGATGACGGGCGAACTGCGGCATTTCGGGTGGGGTGAGCGTCCCTACTGGTACGCCCATGATGCCGCCCGCTTCGCGGGACGGCCGGGAATGCCGGATCGGGCCCTGGTCTTCGACGTCGGGCAAACGGGCGTTTATCTTTACCATAACGGCCCGGAGCGCAAGCTCTACATGGACTCTCGCCTGGAGATTCCCACTCTGGAGACCTTCCGCGAGTACATCCGCGTGGAGCAGTGGCTGCGGCAGGGAGATGCGCGGTGGGCCGAGGCCGTCAGGCAAATGGGCAATCCGCTGATCATGATCGCTCATGAAGAGAACGCCGATGCGGTGGCGACGCTCATGGCCGACCGGCGCTGGCGTTGCGTCTGGTTCGACCCGGTTGCGGCCGTGTTCCTGACTGAGGCAGATCCCCAGCGAAAGAAAGACTATCCCGCGGTCGATTTCGCAGATCGCTGCGTCCGAGCCTGTGCTGCCCCCACGATCGATCCGGTCGAGTCGCTGGTTGAGGCCAAGGTCCTGGCTGAGGTCGGCAGCCACATGGCAAGACGCCCCGCAACACGCTGGGAGGGCCGCGCGCCTCTTTTGATTCTCGGTGCCTGTCACGCCCGCAGGGTGCTGGCGGCCGGGGGCCACTCGCCCCAGGCCTGGACGATTCTAGGGCACTGCTGTTGGAGTCTGGCTCCGGACCTTTCGCAAGGGCCGCCGGACCTGGAAGGTCCCTGGGACCCGGCGACGGGGCTGTCGTGGTCGCAAGCGGCGGCTTGCTATCGTCGGGCGCTCGAGCAGAGTGCACGCAACGTCCCCGCGCTTCTGTCCCTGGCGCGAATCTACGAGATTCGCCGCATGAACCAGGCCCACGCGGCCGTCGCCGCTTCAGTCCGGTCCATCACGAATCAAGGTCCGGCTCGAGCGGTCCGGTCGCTGTCCGAACTGATCTCCGCGCTCGAGGCTACGGGCGCAGAGATTCCCTGGAACGAAACGGAATGGAGGGCACTCGCCCTCTTGAACCTGGGAGCCCCGACCCAGGCGCGCAGGCTCTACGAGCGAGCTTCGGACCCTCCGTCTGCCGCTCTTCAACATTGCCGGATCGCCGACACTCACCTTGCGGCGTTCGCTCTGGAGGACGCGGAGCGTGCCTATCGACAATCCCTGGCCCACAATCGATGCCTTGGCTCGGGCTGGTTCGGACTGTGTCTTGCGTTGCTTCACCAGGGCCACCCTGCCGAAGCGCTGGAGGCATCCCGTAGCGCCTTGACTTGCACGCTGACGGAACCTCAGCGCGGCACGCTGGAAAAGCTTCAGATTCTTCTGGCCCGGTTCGCAAGTGATTGACTCAAGCCCAGGCACTGCCAGACGGCCAAGCTGACGGCCCCCCACTTTGATCCGCTCTCCTCGCCGGGTTGGCACGGTGAGCAGTCGTTGCCACACACTCACGACTGGGAAAGGCCGGCGGTCCGACGTGTCTGTGGGCCCCTTGACGACATCGCCGGGAAGCGCAAGCTGACACTCCAAACCCCCTAATTATCCCGGATAAAGGTGCGTGGCCAAAACTTCGTGCTTCGTTTTGCCGTACTGCTGGTGGGTTGTAGCGAGAGCGCTTCCTCTACCCAGGCCGACCCGCTCATAGATCGAGAACAGCTCGCGACTGCCCTTCCCCAGGGAGTGACGCTCGAGGCCCCAGTCGTTGCCGACACGCAGTACGGCGAGTCATCGAAGACGGTCGAGGATGCGCCGGCTTCACTTCAGGCTCATGTGCGGGACAACCAGATCGTGGATGGGGGATTGGGCCGAGAGGTTTGGTTTCAAGCCAGCAGTTCCAAGCCGGCCAAGGACCAAGAGAGGTCCACGAAGAAAGTGAAGATGCCTTACCTCGTCGTCATTCTCTAGTGGGCCGGTCTAGCGGTGCGGCACCGGCCTGGACGGGTGTGACCGCTTTTATGGTCACGAAAAAAGCAGAGAGACGAATTTTTGCCCGCCCAGGCCGAACGCCTGGAAAGGATTACGACTGACCCCACATGACGCGCCGGCGGGAGAACAGGGTCGAAGGAACGTCCGACTCCTGGGTGACACTGAACAGGTGGTCGATGGCCGCGGACTGCCCGCTCGCCGCAAGAGCGTCTGACGACATGCCGGTGGTCGTGACGAAGTTCGCGTCCGACGCGGCAGAGCCGCTTGCCGAGCTGCTGCTACGCGCGAACGAAGACCTGGAATTCGAGTCGAAGGTCCACACGTCGACGCTGTTGGTGACGTCCTCGACGGCGGCCAGGCGCAAGATCCCGCCGACGTTGGTTACGGCCAGGCCGAACGCTGCGCCCTGGGTCGGATCGATGGAGAACTGGCCGACGAACTTGCCCCGGGGCGTAAACTCAACCAGCTCGCTGGCTTGGTTCGGGTCCGCGTTGACGGCGTCGCCGTTGGCGGTGATCAGGTCGCCGTTGGGCGCTAACACCAGCCCGAGCGGCCCGCGGAGGTGCGCGTTATCGTGGTAGACGACTCGACCCGTCCCCGCATCGTTTGTGCGGGACCCCGCGTTCGGGATGGCGAAGATCTCGTTGTCCTCCGTCGAGGCGACATACAGGGTGTCGTTCTTGGGGTTGTAGGCCAGTCCGGTCGGCCCGACCGCGAGCACCGCAGGTTCGATGCTATGGAGATACCCGGAACCGATCCGCGTCAGGCTTTCGATGATCGGGTCGCCGCTCTTGGGGATCGAGAGGTCGATCCGCGTCACCACGCCGTTGAGGACGTTGGAGACAAACACCTGGGCCTGGCTCCCCTGGTCGTTGACGGTAAGGTCCCAGGGACCGTCCAGGAACAAGGAATCGCTGATCGTAGTGACGACCTTGCCGTTGCGGTCGAGGATCGTGAGGGATCCCTGACCGACGGACACCAAGTTGCCCTGGCTGTCATAGGTCCCCGGGACATTGCCGACGATCACGAAGCCGCGCTGCAGGATGCCCAGGGCGGTGGACAGCCCGACCTGGCCGGGCGCGGATGGGCCCTGGAAGAGGAGTGACTGGGCGCCGTTCGGCTTGATGTCGACGATCGTCGTGCCGGTTCCCTCGAGATTGGAACTCGCGTTGAAGTTCGAGACCAGGATGTCGCCTGGGCTGAGCGTCCCGCCGGAGGGGAAGCCCGGGGGCACGAAGGCGACACCGTAGGGGTTCAGGTCGCCATTGGCGGGCACCGTCGTCACGGTCTGAAACGCGCCGTTGGGCAGGTTCGGCACGATGGGCGCCTTCGCCGAGAGCGACGGGATGGCCTGCAACGAGCCGAAAAGTCCGTCCGTTCCCCCGGGCCCGGCGGTGAAGTAGAGCGTATTCGCGAGGCCGCCGCTCCCGCCGTTGCCGAAGCTCAGGGCCCAGAGGTTGTTCTCGCTAAAAGGTTGACCCGAGGCGAGGGTAAGCACCCCTTTGAAGTCACCGTTCATCGGGTCGAAGGCGTTGATCCAGCCGTCGCCCCCGTTGTTGCCGACGAGCAGATCACCGCCGAACTTGCCGAAACTCTGTGGCGCGATGGTCAGTCCCCAGGGGTTGTCCAGCCACTTGCCTGCTGGGTCGTTGATCAGTCGGCTGACGAAGGTGCCATCGGGCTTGAACACATCCACGATCCCGCCGGAGGGAATACTCTGGTTCGTGTACGTGACGTAGAGCAGACCATTGAGGTTCTGGACATTGAACGCGGTGTAACCTTTGGGGAGGCCGTGGGGGTCTGTGATGGTGCCGACCTGCGCCCAGGAAGTGTTGAAGACGTCAACCTTGCCGCTGTTCTGGTCGGCGGCGTAGATCTGAATACCTGACGCGCCGTTGACGGCGGCTGCGGGGTTATTTGCGATCGCCATGCCTGTGAACGAGGCGCCCGCAACGTTCGCCACGATCGTCGCCGTGGTGTTGGCGATCGGGGTACCACTATTCCCTCCGGCCCACGCCGAGATCGAACCGTCCATGTTCGCGAAGATGAAGCTGGCCTGGTGTGACGGTCCGCCGTTCAGGCCGACGACCTGGAAGTCGGTCGCGTTCGTGGGGTTGATCCCCGGCGCTCGCGGAGTGACTTGCCCGGTCGGGCCGTTCGCCGCGGAGTCGGCGGGCGCGTTGTTCTGGTTCGGGATGTTCACGATCAACGGCTCGGGGCTGCCGCTGCTGCTGTAAAGCGTTGATACGGGAGAAGAGTTTCCGGTGCTCGCGTTCTGGAAGTTGCTCGCCTGGTCGGAAATCCAGAAGGGACTGGTGGATGTGAACGAGATCCCCCACGGGTCCTTCAGATTTGGGTCGGTGAACTCTGCCATGCCCTGGATGTCCGAGACAAGGTTCGACTGGAGATAGAGGGTATTGCCGGAGCTGGAGAGCACCAACCGTGCCTCCAAGGCTTCGATCCGCGGGCGGGTGCGCCGCACCCCTGCACCTGCACTCCGGCCGCGGGGAGAGATCATCCGCTGAGCGATGCGCGTCATACTGAAACCGTACATGGGAACTCCTTCGTCGGTGAACGACTTCTGGCCGATTCGATGCTTCTGGTGGCGATTGCGAGGACCTCGCAAACAGATCGGCCGAAATCCCGGGAGTGAAAGCTTTCCTGCTTTCCACGGGCTCACGAACAAGCCCGTGCTTGTACAACCAGGGGCCGGCCTGAACGGGTTGATAGTGAGGATCGATGCCTGAGGGCGACCATGCGGCCTCTTCTCAAGTGCCCAGCCTTTGGCTTGCACGCCAATAACCTGGGGCATTTCCGTGGCGGAGGCATACATGCCGATTGCTCAACACGGTGCTGAAATCTCCGGTTGTGCCGTTGTCCGAGAGTAAAAGAGGCGAGGAGAGGACCAGCGGTTACGAGTTCTTGAGTTTTCTTTCGAGAAGGTCCGAGTCGAAGTTTTTTGTGGAATTAACGTGGAAAGGCATTGCGGGGTTGCGTGGACGGAAAGGGCAGGCAATGCGTGGTTGACCCGGCACGTTCGGTTCGTTAACTTGTGAGGAATCTCCAAGGAGGTCCTCCATGACGATCGCGCGTGCGCATCTGGTTGATGCTTCGGTCACCCGCTGGTATCACTGCGTGCTGCGCTGCGTGCGGCGGGCCGACCTGCTCGGCGAGGGAAAGTTCGACCGTAAAGGCTGGATCGAAAGACGCCTTCAGGAGCTTGCTCAAATCTTCTCGGTGACCGTCGCGGCGTTTGCGGTCCTGGACGACCGGTTGCACGTACTGGTCCGCCTGGACCCGGATGTGGCCAAGAGGTGGTCGAATGACGATGTCGTGCGGCGCTGGGCACACCTCTCCCCGCCGCGTGACAAGTATCGCCAGCCGATCTCGGTCACCGATGGCTGGGTCAAGTCGCAGCGGAAGGACTCCAGGGGGGTTGCAACCGCTCGCGAGCGGTTGCAAAGCCTCAGTTGGTTCATGAAGTGTCTGAAAGAGCCGCTCTCACGGCTGGCCAACCGGGAAGAGCAGACCCGCGGCGCGTTCTTCGAGGGCCGCTTCAAGAGCGTGGCGATCCTCGATGAAGAAGCACTTATTGTCACATGCGTTTACATTGATATGCTTCCGGTGGCCACCGGTATTGCCAAGACTGCCGAGGCCGGAAAGTATACCTCGATCCGGCAACGGGTCGAGCACGTCAAGGCGCAGGCAGGAGCCAGGGATCTGAACGCCGCCCGTCGCGGCAGCGTTTCGGGCTCGAAGGCGACAGCGGGCCGGGAGGAGGGGCTCTGGCTCTGTCCCATCGAGGATCGACGGCGGCTGGATTCCTCACGTGAAGGGATGGTCGAAGGATTCTCGCTGGGCAACTACCTTCTGTTGTTGGAGTACACCGGGCGGTTGTTCCGCGAAGGAGAAGCCGTGGTCTCCGCCGAGCTGGCCGGTACCCTGGAACGCTTGGGGAGCAACGCGGAGAACTGGCAGGCACGATTGGAGAAGCTGGCCGGAGGCCGGTTGCTGGGCCGTTACTTCGCCGCCAGCCGAGCCCGGTTGAAGGAAGTCGCCGAGCACCTGGGCGTGCACCACCTGGCGAACCTGGGCGGCTGCGAGGTGCGATGAAGACGTCCTGACAAGGGTTGGGCGAAGTGCTGCGATGGCCGTTCAGATTCAGATCGACCGGTTGGGGGTGATCGATCGAATGAGTTCGTGAGGGTCTGGGAAATCCCGACGGAAATCTCGCTGACCGCTTCAGGAGCCGTTCGCGACTCTTCGGCTTCCTGTCTCGCGGTTTGATTTGGTAAGGGGATGGCCGCACCACGGGCCCGTGAACTGCGCCGAATCTAGACCTCCCGTGAGTGACGGGTCATGCTCTCTTCCAGCTCGGCAAGGAGCTTCTCCAGGTCGGGGAAGTTGACCGGCTTGACCAGGTGGTCGTCGCATCCCGCTTCCCTGGATTGGACGCGGTCGCCCTCCTGGCCCCAGCCGGTGAGTGCGATGATGATCGCGTCACGCCCCCAGGGCTGCTCTCGGATACGGCGGGCGGCCTCGTAGCCGTTGAGCCGGGGCATCCCCACGTCCATCAGGATGACCTCGGGGCCGAACTGCTTCGCCGCCTCCACCGCCTCCACGCCGTCGAAAGCCGTGTGAACTTCGTGCCCCAGGAGCTCGAGGAGCCCGCTCATCGTTCGGGCCGAGTCTTGGTTGTCGTCCACCACCAGGATCCGACGCTTGGAGACGGAGGACGGCCGATCGTCCTCGGGCGAAGTCGCGGCCATCGGGCCCTCACCCGCTCCCAGGGCCGGGAGGCGTACGGTGAAGGTGCTGCCCTTGCCGGGACCGTCGCTGTCAGCCGTGACGGTCCCGCCATGCCTCTCGACCAGGCCCTTCACGATCGCCAGACCAATCCCCAGCCCACCGGTGGAGCGCTCGATGCTCCGGTCCACCTGGGAGAACATATCGAAGATGTGGTGCAAGGCCTCCGCGGGGATGCCGATGCCGGTGTCCCGAACCGAAGCAACCACTTCATCGCCGCGCCGCTCGGCGGTGAGCCAGATATGACCTCCCGTCTTCGTGTACTTGGCACTGTTCGTGAGCAGGTTCGAGAGGACCTGCGCGAGCCGGGTGAGGTCAGCGTCGAGGAACACGGGCTCGGACGGGAGCGAGACGCAGAGCTTGTGTCCGGCCTCCTCGATGACGGGGCGGGCCGTCTCCACGGCGTTGTCGACGACATCCGCCAGCGCCACCCGGGCCCGTCGGAGCTCCATCTTGTGCCGGCCGATGCGCGACACATCGAGCAGATCATCGATGAGCCGCACCATGTGCCCGAGCTGCCGTTCCATCATCACGCGGGCCTGGGCGACGGCGTTCCCGTCGTCGCCCGCCAGACGCATCACTTGGAGCCCGTTTCGTAGCGGGGCGAGCGGGTTGCGGAGCTCGTGCGCGAGGAGGGCAAGGAACTCGTCCTTCCTCCGGCCCGCCTCCCTCAGTTCCTCCTCTGCCCGCTTCCGGTCGGTCACGTCCGTGGTCGCCCCGATCATCCGTACCGGCCGTCCGGCCATGTCGCGGATCACTGTGGCAGCGGTGTAGATCCACCGCACGGCCCCGCCCTTCTGGACGATGCGACACTCGATCAGGTACGGGGCGTCCTCCTCCACGCTCGCCCGGACGGCCTCCATGACGCGGCCGGCGTCCTCTGGGTGCAGGTGGCGAGCGAGCATGTCCAGGGTGCCGTCGAACTCCTCCGGGCGCATGCCGTAGAACTCGGCGACCCGATCGGACCAGGTGATGCGCCCCGCGGCGATGTCCCAGTCCCAGACGCCTGTCTGCCCCGCGTCCAAGGCCAGCCGGAGGCGCTCACGCTCTGCCTTGACCTCCTGGAGCAGCCGCTCCCGCTCGGCCTCGGTCCGATGGCGCTCGGTGATGTCCCGGAACACGAGTACCGCCCCGACGGTCGCCCCGGACCCGTCCCGCATCGGCGCGGCACTGTCGTCGACGGGGCGCTCGGTCCCGTCCCGGGCGATGAGAACCGTGTGGTTCGCCAGCCCCACGACCGTCCCGTCCCGCAGGGCCCGGAGGGCGGGGTTTTCGACCGACCGACGGGTCTGTTCGTTGACGACTTGAAAGACGTCCGGCAGTGGCCGCCCCGCGGCGTCGGCCGTGAACCAGCCGGTCAGCGCCTCGGCCACG
>JBAUOX010000637.1:0-5334 GCA_049579985.1 Isosphaeraceae bacterium
CCGTCTCACGACGTGACGACTCGGTTGATGTTTTCCAGCAGGGCCGATTCCTTTTCCCCTGCCAACCGCTTACATCCCCATTACCAAAGAGCCAGCCCAAGTGTATCAAGGGCTAGCCCTTTTGCAAGCGTTGTTTGCCGGAATCATCACTCGTTTACTTACGCCGCTTCGGTGGCTTGACGGAACGGGCTGAAGCCCTACGGGGGAAACCCGCCTGACCACGGGCTGGAACCCTCGTGGCTTGCGGCGGGTTCAAACGGTCATCGGGGAAGAGCTTCACCGGTCCCCCTTCCGGGCCGATGAAGCAGGGCCTGTACTCGTGCCCGGGTGGAACCTTTGGAGAAAACGGTGCACGAATTGACCGGCGAAGTCCTGGAGGAACTCGGATCGGCTGGTCTGCTCGAACTGGCGAAGCACCGTCTCGTTGATTCCTCCCGCGCCCCACGACTGACCCTGGCGGAAGTAAACGATGAACGCCTTGCCAGAGATCCGGGTCAGGTAGGCCATGGTCACGGCCTGAACGGCTCCGCCGGCCGCGAAGCCCACGAGCGTTCGCTTGAACACCCCGGCGATCAGCGATGCGGCCGCTTCGATGAGCCCGAGCTTGAGCACAGACTGCACCATCTGGGCCGCCAGATTGCGAACCTGGCCCGCCGTGAGCTCCACACCCTGCACCCGGGCCAGCTCGGAGATCATCTCGAGCTGCACTGCGCCTCCGGCCAGGATGTCGAGCGCGGGAATCGGGTTGGCGAAGACAGTTGCCGCGGTGATCCACTGGTGATGTTCGACGACCTCCAGCGCCCGGCGGTCCCTCTCCTGTGCAAGTTGCTCCTTGGCTTCTTGCTCAAGGATCCGGCCCCGAACAAGGAGGTTGGCCGCATGCAGCAGCTTGCCCTCGTGGCGCAGGACCTCGACGATCCGCGATTGGAGGGCCGCGATATCCGGTTCCTCTTTCTCCAGAACGATCTCGAACGAGCCGTCGGGCCGCTGCAAGCGGACGGGCATGGGCCGGGGAGCCGCGGCGACGGGAACGATGTCGGCAGGATCGATCAGGCCCGAGAGTCGCTCGCGCAGCTTCGCCAGAATCGCCGCCAGGTCGTCGTCGGGAAAACGGTCCTTCTTGTTCAGCACGACGATCGAGCGTTTCCCCAGGCGGGCCAGCTCGATCAGGGGCGAGTACTCGCTGCGGATCAGGTCATGATCGACGACGAAGAGCAGCAGATCGGCACGGACGGCCAGAGCGCGGGCCTCGACCTCTCGCGCCTCGCCGGCTTCTCCCGCCTCTGACATGCCAGGCGTGTCGGTCACTTCAACGATCGCATCGACCGACCTGAGCTGGTAGGTATGGCTTTCACCGTGGCGGGTCGTTCCCATGACCGCCTCGGTCGTTCCGACGTCGCGGCCGATCAGAGCATTGATCAGCGAGGTCTTGCCCGACGACACGGTGCCGAAGACGACCACGCTCAGAGTGCTGACCTCATGCTGTCGCTCGGTGTGAAGCTGGGAAAGCTCCCGCGCCAGCTCAGCTCTCCGCCGCGGATCGCTGACCCGGTCGATGAATTCGCCGGCGCGCTGGGCCTGCACTCCGGCAGCCCTGGTCAGGTCATCGGGAATGGGAACAGGTGCGGAAACGGGCTCTTCTTCCTCACGCGGGCGGCGGATCTGCTTGAGCAGTCCCGCCACGGCCAGCGGCAGCACGATCAGCAGGACCAGGGCCAGAAGGAGCGCGGCGGGAAGGCTCAAGGAGCGCAGCCAGGGTCCGAAGCGATCCTGGTTGCCGGCGAGGACGAAGACCAGGGCGGCTAGCAAGATCGCCAGGGACGAGAGTATCAAGAGAACGGAAAGGTTCCGTGCGCGTCTCATGCCACCGGCCGCCTCCGGCTGTGGGTCGCTGCGGCGTGGTGAGCAGCAGAGATCGGTGCCCATTCCGCCAGATCAATTCTGACGCGTGAAGGCGGCCGATGGCTAGACCTCTATGGATGCCTTGTCCGCGCAGGGCGGCGAGGTTTTTGACCTGAGCATGGCTGCGAGAGTCCGGGGAGCAAGGGTCGATGTCGACTTCATGAACGGTGCCTCCTGACCCGCTGCATCAGCGAATCAAGCTCGGTGAGAAGCCTGGCGAACGATGGGGAACGTCGGCACATGGCCTGAGTGAACGGCAGGATGCCCGTGAGTGCCGGCTGATGGGTCGTCGGCTCATACTTCGGTATCCCGATGAGTCTGGCCACGTAAGCTTTGCAGTTGGCGATCGTTTCGACATCAGTTCCACGTGGAAGAGTGCGGCGACTCAAGACGTAACCCGACGCTTCGAGATTCGCGCGGAAGACTGGAGAAGGGAAGGCCGAAAGAAACCACGCTTCGAATTCGCGTACGGCAAGGACGACACAAATAGGGAGATCCGAGGGCACCGAGGCTCGTGCGCGGTGGAGCAAAACGGGACCGAGGCTCGCCGGGGCGTCATCGTCGGCGTCGAGAATCACGATGATCCCATCCGGTCTGCGCAGCAGGGCGTACTCGATGTAATGCTCGATCCCCAGTTCATCGTCAGCGTTATGAGCGACTTTCAATGCTCCCTTGCCCGAGGCGCGAACTGGGCCCTTCACGTCCAGGCTGAAGTTGAGATGAAATCTCCGGTGCTGGAGCCATCGCTGGATGAGAATTGGAACGGCCTGGACCTCACCGTGGCCCTCGACGATCGGTACGATCACGTAGCGCGTCATGATCTCACGAAATCTCGAAAAAATCGGCGTCGGCGCCGGTCGTTGCGGGTTCGTCCTCTGTCCAGAGAGCGTTGGAACGAAGGAGCCGCCCAACGGTCATGGGCGGCCTGAGCTTGGCCAGCACCTCGCCGCTCAGTAGGAAGATGCGGCTGGTGCCCTCGTTCCACTGGACGATCCGGATCCGATCTCCGATGGCCGTCGGATGGCTCAGGATCTCCGGGCTGTGGGTCGAGACGACGATGGGAAACCCTTCACTGGCCGAGTCGATCGCGTCCAGAAGGACACCGTGTGCGAAAGGATGAAGTGAGTCTTCGATCTCGTCAATGAGGACGATCGAGGGACGTGGTGTTTGCCGAAGTGCCAGGAGGATTCCCAAACTCCGCACCGACCCGTCGGACATCGAGGACGCATCGAAGCTGTTGGTCTCTCCGGCCTCGCCGTCTTGTTCGAAAACGATCACTCGGCGACCCACCCGCGCTTTGGCTCGGATCTCACGGAGTCCGGGGATGGCGGCGGAGAGGCGATCCTCGATCCACTTGCGATCTTTCGGGCTGATCGCTTTGAGCACATCTCCCGCGTTGCCGCCGTCCCGGTTCAAACGGATCTCGCTGCCGATCTTGGGCTCGCTACGTATCGCCTGCGGGGAGAACTGGTGGACAGAAATGTTACGCAGGGCTTCCGTAATCTGCTTCCAGGTTGCCTCCGTCCCCGCGATCAATGGAAGGACAAGGCTTTCCGGGTCAACGACCGGCTTGACCGGAACCGACTCGGTTCGGAAGCTCTCTTTGTCTCGATCGAACGAGGGAACAGCTTGTCTGTGGAAAAGGTCACTCTCCGACCCTCGCAGGACTTCCTTCTTCACCAGGTAGCTTCCGCGGGACGGCTCGGTCCCCAAACTGAATCCATAGAGACAAGTCTGCCCACGTTCGAGCTCGAGCACGACCGCGACGCTCACGTCGAATCGATTGCCTTTGCCGGGCTGCCGCTGGCGCAACCCCTCCAGGTTTCCTCTCCGTTCGAGGGCTGTCCCGACGGAGTCCGTCATCGACTCGCTCAGGAAGCTGAGAGCATCCATGAGGGTCGATTTGCCCGCCCCGTTCCGACCCACGAGGAAGGTCATATTATTGAGCGCCAGCCGGGCGCTGGAAAAAGCGCGATAATGGCGGAGCCGCAGTTCCTTGATTCTCGCTGTCTTCATGGTTGACCCCTCCTACCATCAAGATACAAGCTCGAATTCGAACGAGATATCTCGGAACTCTGCTGGTTTAATCACAGCGAGCTGGTCAACGACACGCTTGCGCATCTCCACCGCGAACTCCAGAATCTCCTTGAGGAGAACCGCAGGAACTTCTCCAGCGGCGTGTTGCGGGTGGAGGAGCTTTAGGAGCCCCGCCGCGGTTTTGCGAATCGAATCTTGATTGCGCTGGTTCATCCCGGGCAGCGAGGCCTGGGCGGTTATGTGCGTCAGGTAGTTACGACGACGGAGCTCGGCGAAGATTTCGGCCAGATAGTCGCTCATGAAACCGTAGCCGGTGGCATAGTTCTCCGGGTTGATGACCGGCACTTCCCAACCGGGAAGGTAAGCGTGAAGACGATCGAGAAACGCCGTGTCCTGGAGGGGTTCGGGAAGAACGGAGAAGAGGTGGTCGTATCGACCCGACGGACGCTTGGCCCTGAGATCAACTTCGATGTTGCCACCGAGAACGATGGAAGCTGATGCCCGAAACTCCTGCCCCAGACGGGTGAATACGCCGGTCTGCATGTAGTCCTTGAAGACGCTGATGCTTGCGTCCGCGTCGTCGAACTTGGTCTTGGAGATCTCATCGAAATACACGACGTGTTTCGTTCCCACGACGCCCAGTCGCTTGGTGGCTCCGTGGAAGAAGAGCGTTGCGGGCGTGGCCTTGCCACCGCTTACGACGAATGCACGGCTCGACGAGTTGCGGAAAGTGAAAGTCTTGCCCGTCTGCTGCGGGCCGAGTTCGATCAGGTTGTAGTTCGACTCCACAAACGGCACGAGCCTTAGCATCATCAGCCACTTCGTGCGCCGATCGAAATGCACGGGGTTGAACCCGATGCTCTGGACCAGAAGATCCAGCCACTCCTCGTCGGAGAAGCGACCCCGACGCTCGATGTAATCGTCAAGGTCGAGCCGCGTAACCTGAAACGGCGTGAACTCCTTGATGTAGAAGGGATACTTGCGCCCCTTGATCTCGTAGGTCGCGTCGTACTCGACGCCCATCGTGCCCCAGGCGCCACTGGTCAACAAAACGTCGCCGTATTCCTTGAGCACGCGCTGGCTGACGCGGACCGTGCTCTCGCCCAAGGCTGGCACATCGGCCCAGTAATGATCGCGGCTGGCCTCGAGGCGAACGCTCAGTTGACCAAGAAGGGTGTATTGCCCTTTCTCCCGGATGGCCGACTTGATCAGCTCCTTCTTCGACGACTCCGTGTAGTGCTCACTGAGAATCCGGTCAATCTTGCGCTGCCCGTCGACCGGCTCCTCGGGACTGACGTATCGCGCGACCAGGTACTCGAGGACGAATCGTGGAAACTCCTTGTAGGCCTCGTTCCAGCGTGTCAGGGGCTTGAGGATAACCAGCCCCTCCAACGC
>JBAUOX010000638.1:0-13163 GCA_049579985.1 Isosphaeraceae bacterium
ATCAGAGATCAACCACGGAATCCACCGAAATACACGGAAAAGAGAATCCGAATCAACTTCCCCTTTCCGTGTCCTTCCGTTCTACTAACGTTCAAAATCTTCGAGGCGTGCGCAGATTTCCTAACGCCTGACGGACTCGGAAGTTGTAGCAAGCAAGTAGGGTGCGTCGCAAAGACGCACCGGGAAGCTGAGCGGTGCGTCATCGCAAGCTCGACGCACCCTACTACCGGCTTGTACGAGAGGCGTTTGCGGCTCGGCCGCGCTGCGTTTTCCGTGGTTACCCGTTTGTGATGATCTTTCGTGCCGGGGTAATATTCGCGACGCGGCCTCCATCGGGAGGGAAAGGCTGGGAGGCGGGCTCGATCCCATCCCGATCAGGGTGCGAGGCCGGTGCCGGTTCAGCGATGCTGGTGCGCGGGGCCATTGCCGGCGCCCGCGGGCTGGGCTTCCCGGCGCCCAACAGCCTTTTCCAGAACATCGACGACCAGTTTGTTGATTGAAGCCTTGTCAGCCTTCGCCCAGCTCGCCAATCGTTCGTGGATGTCCGGAGACATGCGGATCTGAAAATGAACGACGGTTTCCGGCATCTGTTACCTCCTCCGAGGGGAAAAAATCGTGATCCACATTCTCATACGAGAGAAGTGGCATGCTTGGGACAGGGCAATTTCCAAAATATTCGGGAATTTTCACCCCGGTATGCTCGTATCTGACCAGGACGCCGAGGCCTTATTACGGGGAGCAACGATGTTTCCTTGGGAGCAAAGCTGAGTGAATGCTCCACGCGCCATCGGGTTCGGCGCGAGGGAATGGTAGGACGACCGGCCAGTGGAGGTTTGCTCCGGTCGGTGCCGCACTTGTAGAATTGTCTTCGACTCATCGGCGGCCCGCTCCAACCCCCGGAAAGGATCGAGAGCAATGGCGGAGCTGGAGGGACGGAAACCCGGCGGCGCAGGGCTCGTCTTCGCCGCGCACAACAACCACACCCCGCAGTGCGGTCTGCCTCCGCGGGTCCGTAACATCGACAACCCGGGGCTGTATTATGGATATTTCGAGAACCGCTTCGGCGAGCAGGAGGACAGGCGCACCTGACCGCTCGATCTCCAGCGCATGCCCTTGACCAAGGGCGATCGTCCATTCAGAATAGGAGCATTACTGTGGCAAACACGCCACAGCATGGGCGATGGAGTTCGCCCACTGATGAACCACCTCGTACGCGGGGTTGATAACTCCTGCTCGTGGGGCTATGGGCCTTGGGGTAGGAGTTTTGCTTTTTCCTGCCCAAGCCGCATACCGCACGCATCCGATCGATCCACTCGGCACGCGCCCCATTTATCAGAGGAGAACGTTCATGGCCCGGATCACGGACATTCTTGCCCAGGAAATCCTTGACTCTCGCGGCAACCCCACGATCGAGGTGGAGGTTTTGCTTGATGACGGCAGTTCAGGTCGGGCCGCCGTCCCCTCCGGAGCCTCGACGGGCAGCCGCGAGGCCCGCGAGCTGCGCGACGGCGACAAGGCCCGCTTTGGCGGCAAGGGCGTCCTGCACGCGGTCCGCAACGTCGACCAAGTGCTGGCCCCTCTCTTGCGCGGTGAGGATGCTCGTCAGCAGAGAGACATCGATCGGAAGATGATCGTCAAGGACGGCACGCCGTTCAAGGAGAGCCTGGGGGCCAACGCCATCCTCGGCGTCTCCATCGCGGTGGCCAAGGCGGCCGCTGCCTCCGCACGGCTGCCGCTCTACCAGTACCTGGGCGGGGTCGATGCCGCGACGATCCCCGTGCCGATGATGAATGTGCTCAATGGCGGCAGGCACGCCGACAACAACGTGGATTTTCAGGAGTTCATGATCGTGCCCCTGGGTGCGCCCAACTTCCGTGAAGCCCTGCGAATGGGCGCCGAGACCTTTCACGCACTGAAGAAGGTGCTCGCCGGTAAAGGTTACAACACGGCCGTGGGCGACGAGGGGGGCTTTGCGCCCAGCCTGAAGTCGAACACGGAGGCGATCGAGGTCATCCTGTCGGCCATCGAGCAGGCCGGCTACACCCCCGGCGAGCAGGTCGCGCTGGCGCTCGACCCCGCGGCGAGCGAGTTTTTCCAGGACGGAAAGTATGTCCTGCACAAGTCGGACGGCTCGCGCAAATCGCATGAGGAGATGGTGCGGTTTTACGAGGATTGGGTGAGCAAGTATCCCATCGTGTCACTGGAGGATGGCGTGGCCGAAGACGACTCTGCCGGCTGGCAGTTGCTCACCAAGACGCTCGGGACTCGCGTCCAGCTTGTCGGCGACGACAACTTCGTGACCAATCCCAAGATCTTCGCGGAGGGTATTGCTCAGGGGGTCGCCAACGCGATCCTCATCAAGCTGAACCAGATCGGCACGGTAACCGAGGCACTGGAAACGATGGCAATGGCCCGGCGGGCCGGCTACGGCACTGTCATCAGCCATCGCTCGGGCGAGACCGAGGACACCACGATCGCCGACTTCGCCGTGGCGACCAATGCCGGGCAGATCAAGACCGGCTCACTGTGCCGGACCGATCGGGTGTGCAAGTACAACCAACTCTTGCGCATCGAGCGCGAGCTCGGCCTCCATTCCATCTATCCCGGTAAATCGGTCTTCCCCAGGATGGCCGCTCAATGAAGCTACTAATCCTCTCCGACATCCACGGCAACTGGCCGGCCCTGGAAGCTGTGATTCAGGCTGAGGGATCCTGGGACGCAGTCGCCTTCTGTGGCGACGTCGTCGATTACGGCCCCCACCCTGCTCAATGCCTACGCTGGGTTGCCGAGCACGCCGAGCATCGCGTGCGCGGCAACCACGACAACGCCTTGGGCTTTTTTGCCGATTGCCGGTGCATGAGATCCTCCCGCACTTATTCGATCGTCACCCGCTCGTGGCACCGCGGATTGATCAACACATCGGACCGCAAGTTCCTGTGCAGCCTGCCCACCCTGGATTGGTTCGAGTGGCAAGGGAGGCACTTCCGGATGGCCCACGCAACGCCCCAGGGCGACATGTTCGAGTATCTCGCCATGGCCCAATGGGAGGAGCGGGTCAAGGGGCTGGAGGAGGACTTCATCCTGCTGGGACACACCCACATCCAAGGCATGCGCTCGTTCGGAATGCAGACGGTGGTCAACCCTGGCAGTGTGGGGCTGGCCAGAGACGGAGGGGGGGAGGCCTGCTACGCCGTCTATGATGGCTCGGAGATGTTGTTGAAACGGGTCCCCTACGATGTAAACCGCACTCTGAGAGACCTTCGATCGGCGCCCCTGCCGACCGATGTGATCGAGGGCTTGGCGGCCGTGCTCAGCCCAGGCCCCATCACCGGCGTGGGTTCGGTCCGCTCTCAATAATGCACCGCTGTTCGCGGGGTGTTCCTTGGATCTGGAGTGACGAGTGTGTCAGCCTGCGATCCACGATCGTGGAGAATCTACTCCCACTTCGGTCGAGCCGCCGATGGTTTTGTTCAGCGGCAAACGGCCCTGCTCCACTGCGGGACACCTGTATATCCCCCCCAAAAAAAATCCGTGACGGTCAGCAATTCTAGAATCGGCTCGGATGGTGTGTCAGGCCATGAGCCCGGAACCAATCGGGGATTATGCTTGCTCACCTTGTTCGATTACAGCAAATTGAAAACTGAATCCATCCGAGCGACCGGAACCAGCCGGACGGACTCCATCTGGGGAATCTCGGATAGGAACTCATTAGGCGTTTCGAAGGGGAGGAGCTTCCATGTCCCTAGAGAGTCAAGGCTGCGCCTTCTGCGAGATCGTGGCGGGGCGGGCGCCGGCGCATGTGGTGGAGGAAGATGAGCTGTCCTCTTGCCTGCTCGACATCAACCCCTTCACCGAGGGCCACTGCCTGGTGATATCCAAGCGGCACGTGCCCTGGTGGCACGACCTGAGCGAAGAGGAGATCGTCAGCCTGTTCCGGATGGCCAAGCGTGTGGCCGACCGACTTCGGAATGCCTTCTCCCCGGAGTTCGTCTGCCTCTATGCCCGCGGACGGCGCATCCCCCACACTCATGTCTTTCTGGTACCAACCAGGAAGGGCGACATCCTGGACGGCTTCTTCAACGCCCTGGAGCGATTTCAGGAATCGCCACAGGCGCTGGCGGCTCTAAGGGACGGAAACTCCCTGGCCCAGGCGGCGGACAAGATCCGCTCAAAATAATTCTCCGGGCGGGCGAGCCACCCTCCGAGCCTCATTTTCGAGTGGCTCGGCAAAGGCTGGGAGCAACCACGGCCTGCCGTCATGAGCAAGAAGAGGAACCGAGTAGGAACACCCGAAAGCACTTGGCGACGGGGCACGCCACCTACTCGATCATCACCCGCCCTTGGCACCACGGCCCCCTGAGCATGGTTGACCTTGGTCGCGTCGATGCTACAATTCTGATAGGCGATGGGGTTCGCCTCAAATCGCTGCCGGATTACGGTCCCGCGGCTAATGACCCCTACCGTCAAGGTTCTCCTTGAGGGTAGGGGCTTTGTTTTTCTCAAGCCATCAACCCTCGGGAGAGCCATGCTCCCCCGGGGGTTTTTTCATGGCTTGAACCAGCGCCCTCGGGGGGAACAAGGGGATCTCCGCGCCCGCGGAAAGGGAGGCGGAGATGGCTTATCTCTGGGCCACTGATCGGGCCGCTGGGTCGGAGGAAACGACGATGTTCAAGTGCACGATGATCGCGCCAGGAATCGCCTGCGGTCCGGCGGTGATCTGGGCGACCGCGGGTGAATCTATCCGTCGCCAGCAAGTCTCTCTCCCGTCCGTCCCCGCCGAAATCCAACGCTTCGATCTCGCCCGTCGTCGGGCGCATCGCGAGCTCGCCGAGATTGCCTCGCGCGCCGAGGCCACGATCGGACACTCGGCCGCCGCGATCTTCACGGCACATGGGCGATTGCTCGACGACCCGAAATTCTTAGAGCCGGTCCTGCGAAGAATCAGAGAGCAGCAAATGGGCGCCGAGGTGGCGGTCCACGCGACAATCGAAGAGTTCGCGGGGCGATTCGCTTCGCTCGGTAACAGCCGTTTGGCCGCCCGCGCCGAAGACTTCGCCGAACTGGGCGATCGGTTGCTGAGGCATCTCCGCAAAGAGGCCCCCAGGCAAGCTCCTTGCCTCTCCAATCCCAGTGTGCTCATCGCCAACCACTTGGGCGCGGCCGACATCATCGCACTGGATCGCAACAACCTTCTGGCCCTGGCCATGATCGAAAATGGCCCGACCTCCCACGCGGCGCTGTTGGCCTCCGCCCTGGGAGTACCTGTGGTAGCTGGCGTCGCACAGCTCTCCGGCCGGGTTCGCGACGGCGACACCGTGATCGTCGACGCCAACCACGGGTACATCCTGGTCAACCGCTCGGCGCTGGCAATTCAGGAGTATCGAATGCGCCGCGAGATCTTCGACCGGTTCAGCACCGAACTGGCCGAATTGCGCGACGTGCCGGCGGTCACTCCGGACGGACGGGAGATCCATCTTGGCGCGAACGTGGGTTTGCTGGAAGAGGTCCCCTACGCCCTCACACAAGGGGCCGAGAGCCTCGGCCTGCTCCGAACCGAGTACTTCTACCTGGCGCATGGCGAACCCCCTACCGAAGAGGAGCAGTACGATTTCTACGCCGCCGTCGTCCGATCCATCGCGCCGCGGAGGGTGACTTTCCGGACCTTCGACCTGGGCGGCGACAAATCTCCGTCGGCCTCGTCGACGGCGGAGGCCAACCCCATGCTGGGATGCCGAGGAATTCGCCTGCTCCTGGAGTGCGGCGACCTCTTGGTCAGCCAGATCCGGGCACTGCTGCGTGCCTCTCATTACGGGCCGATCCGGATCATGTTCCCGCTCATCACGAGCTTGACCGAGTTCCAGGAGACGATGCTCATCGTCCGCCAGATCGAGCAACAACTCCGTGACGAAGGAGTGCCTTTCGACAATCGGGTGCCTTACGGTTGCATGATCGAGACCCCTGCGGCCGCGACGATTGCCGACATTCTCGCCTCGGAGGTGGAATTCCTGAGCATCGGCTCGAACGACCTGATCCAGTACACCCTGGCCGCCGATCGCACCAACCTCCGGGTCGCCCACATCTACGAACCACTCCACCTTGCGGTGTTGCGCATGATGCGCACGATCATCCGAGCCGGCCACCGGCGGGACCGGACCGTGAGCCTGTGTGGTGAAATGGCGGCCGACCCCATCTACTCGATCATCTTGCTGGGGATGGGGGTGGACGAACTGAGTATGAGCCCGGTAATGATCCCGGCCATCAAGCAGATCATCCGCGGCGTGACATGGGCCGAGGCGCGTGACATGGCACGCGGCGTCCTGCGCCAACAGCGCGCCAAAGACGTGGCAGCCTATCTCGAGAACATGATGGAAAGTCGCTTCCCCAGAATGATGTCGATCTACGGCTCCGATGGAGATCCCTTGGCTTCCTTGCCGGGCTCCGTCCGCCCCATCTCCGCGGAAACCAAGTCGCCCGTTGTCCCGCGGGACGATCAAACGACGCCAGTGGTGGCCGGAATCTGATATGCATTATAGCATAAAAGCACAAGTTGAAGATCAACCAAGAGTCCGATCAATGAATGCCCTCGCGACTCCAGGGATATGCTCTGCAAGCCAGATGGGCACCTCGGAAGTTGAGTCCTCTTTCGGCAAGTGGAAGTCCATCATGCACCAGAATTCGACCGCGATTGTCAACGACACGCCCGGTGCTTCCTCCCTGCCTGACTTGTTGAAGGAAGCCGACAAGCGGGTCGGAACACTGGGCGCGGAGTTCGAGGCCGATCGTGCCCGGCTCGACCAATTGCTGCAACGGTTGCGAGAGCAGCGCTGTTACTTGGCCGTGCTTGGTCAGTTCAAACGCGGCAAGAGCACGTTGGTCAATGCGCTGCTGGGCAAGGCAGTGTTGCCCACTGCTGTTGTGCCGCTGACTTCGATCCCAACATTCTTGCACGGCGGCGAGCAACTCGCAGCGCGGGTGCTCTTCGACAACGGCAAGCCCGAGGAGCGGTTTACCGGGCCAGACGCCGGCGCACTGGCCGAGTTCTTGGCCTGCTTTGTCACGGAGAGCGCCAATCCCCACAACCGGCTCGGCGTTCGCCAGGTAGAAGCCACATATCCTGCGCCAGTGCTGGCGAAAGGGTTGGCATTGATCGACACACCGGGTATCGGTTCAACGTTCCGCCACAATACTGAGGCGACGATCAATTTCCTGCCGCAATGCGATGCGGCGCTCTTTGTGGTCTCGGCGGACCCGCCGATCACCGAGGTCGAGGTGGAATTCCTCAAGCTGGCGCATCGCAAGCTGGCCCGGTTGTTCTTCATCCTGAACAAGGTGGACTACCTCGATGCGGACGAGCTCCGGGCCGCCGTCGCATTTCTCCAGCAGGTATTGTGCGAGCAGGTTGGTTTCGCCTCGCCGCCGCCGGTCTTGTGCGTTTCCGCGCGCCAGGGCTTGGCCGCTCGCTGGAACGCAGATTCCGCCGCCTGGCAAAACAGCGGCATGGCGGGGATCGAACACCAGATCGTTGACTTCTTGCTCACAGAGAAAACAGAGGTGCTTAATAAAGCGCTGTCCCGACAAGCGGACGACATGCTCGCCGATGTGCAGCGCCGCCTCAAACTCACGGTGCATTCCCTGCAAATGCCGCTGGCCGACCTCGACGATCGCATCCGGTTGTTCGAGGAGAGCCTGACCAAGATCGAAGAACAACGCATTGTGCTCATGGATCGGCTCAGCAGGGATGAAGAACGGTTGGCCGGCTTGGTGAAGAAACGCGCCAACCCATTGCTGCCCAAAAGCCGCAAATTTTTGGAGGGGGTCGTCCGAGCGTGCGAGGATCAGCACGGTGGAAAGTGGTCCGAAGAACCGACCCGTGAAGCGATCGCGGCTGCCATCCCCGGTTTCTTTGAACGCGAGTTCGGCGAGGCACACGAGCTTTGTGAACAGGGGTTGCGCGAGGCTCTGTTGCCACACCGTCGCCGGGCCAATGAACTCATCGCCGCGGTCCATCACCTCGTCGAAAAGCTGTTCGATGTGCCATTTGCACCTCAACAGCAGGAAATATCGCTGGCGAAAGCCGACCTGCCGTACTGGCTCTCCCAGCAATTCAAATTTACTTCGATCGGCTCCATCCCCGACAGTTGGATCGACCAATGGTTCCCGCAGCGTTGGCGTAACGCCCGCATCCGCCGACGGATCATGGAGCAGGTGGAGTACCTTGTGACTCGCAACATCGGATACCTTCGATGGAGCACCCAGGAAAATTTGAAGCGAAGTGTTGAGAGCTTCCGCAACACGCTGAACGACAACATCCAGCAAACCATCCAGACGACCCGCCGCGCCCTTGACTTCGCCCTTCGTCGGCGAACCGAGGGCTCGACGGCGGTGGCCCCGGAGGTCGCCCGGCTTGCATCGGCAGCAGCCGATCTGCAAGAACTCCGGGATCGTCTGGCACCACGCTAGAGAACCCCGTGCCACTCTTCCTCAAACTCGCGGTGGTCACCCCTCGCCAGGCTCGTTATCTGGGTTTTTTCTTGCCTTGCTGCCGATCGTGTTCGGGTCTCTCGAGGCATCAGGGACCTGGAGCTTGGCGACCTCGAAACGGGGCATGAGGATCCGAGCTAGCTGTACGGGACGGGGACGATAGGACCACGGATCGAGGAGCCTACGGCAACACGGCATGGCGGATGGCGGTGTGGGGCGAGGCGACAAGGAACAGGGTGACGCCGATCAATCCATGGTTGGCTTCTCTGTCATTCCTAACGAAGCAGTCGATCCGAGGCCTCAAGCCACATCCTGGAATCTCGGCTGCCTGCTCGGAAAGGCGATTGACTATCACCTGGCATCGGCTATGATGATATTTACTGGCGATGGGGTTCGCCTTAAATCGCTGCCGGACTCAAAGCTCCCAGCAGCTAATGACCCCTACCGGCGAGGCTTTCCTCGAGGTGGGGGTTTGCTTTTTCCGCGACCACCCTCGGGAGGGCCTGCCCCCGAGGGTTTTTTCTTGGTTTGGCTGAGGTCCGTCCGCGGATCAATCCGCGATTGGGTGGGTTGCCCGTGCCGACCTCGGTTTCCGTCGCGGAGAGATGTCGATGCGGTTCCATCGTCCTCTCACCTTCGCTTTGAGTGTGCTCCCGTCCGCTGACATTGTCAGGACGATCACGTCTTTCGAGCCGGCTGCCAGGACACTTATCGGCACAACGGAAGGGACTGACCAGGAGATCCGATTCTCGGTGCCCGACGTGGCCACGACCCGGGGGAACTGCGCGGCCGCGCTCGCACCAACCGAACCCGGGCCAGGTACTCCGGTGATCGTCGGCGAACACACCGCTGTTTCGGAGATTTCCCTCGAAGACGAACTCAAAGGCACCGTCAAATCGGTCGATCCCGGGGGGCGACATACCGTCGAGACAGGTCGGGATTCCGGTACCGAGGTCGTCTTGAGGACACACGACCAGCCCCTGTTCAGGGCGGCCAAAGGCGACGCTGCCAACGGTTCGATCGTCACCAAAGAAAGACATCCGTAAAGGAGCTCGTCGTGAACCGCGCATCCTCGCCATCGCCTCGTGGTCCGTCTGTCCCAATTGGAACGCCGGTCCCTCAGAGACCGGCGCGGCCTGAGGAGAACCAGGGGAGTTTGATGAAACCGCCCAGGGAGATGGGCGTCTTGCTGATCGCCCTAGGGATCTCGGAATTGATCCCGCCCGAGCCGATCGGCATCGTCTTCGTCGTCCTCGGCGGCCTGGTATTCTGGCCGCGCGGCTTCCGAGCCGTCGACGGCTGGCTCGGGCGAAAACTACCCAAGGCGCATCGCGGTTACAGGAAGTTCTTCGATCGCTTCGTGGCTGACATGGAGAGACATTATCCCCGCGCAGCGCTGCCTTGTAGCAGAGTGTCTCATCAACAAGCCAGCCAATCGAATGGGAGTTCATCATGGCCCCCGCATCGTTGAAATTGGCTTCGGATCACATGGCGGCTGACGGTACTCCTCTCATCGATCGACCTTCGAAGACCTCGGAAACCGCGAGGAGGATTGAACGACTGCCCACGGAGGTTGGTGTGCTGCTGCTCTCGGCCGGCATCACGATGGGTCTGACGCCACCTCCACCCGGTCCCTTCGACCTCTCGATCATGCTTTCCGGTGGCCTGATCCTCTGGCCGCGCGGCTTCCGTGCCATCGATGGCTGGGCTCGCAAGCGCTTCCCGACAGCACACCGGGCAGGTATGCAGTTTCTCGATCGCTACCTGGACGATCTGGAGCGTCGCTATCCCGACTCCACCGGGTGTTGATCGTCGTCGGAGAGAACACCTCGAGTGGATGGCGGAGAGGGAACATCGAGAATGCCGGCTTACTGTCCGGGCTGCTGGAACGAGATCAATCCAGGAGACGACAGTTGTCCCCACTGCTCTTACTGGATGCGAGATTACGATGGCCTTTCTTATGAGATGAAGTTGCTTCATGCGCTTGACCACCCGATCAGGGAAACCCGCATGATGGCGATCCAGCTCCTCGGCGAATTGAAGAGCACTGCGGCCATTCCTGCCTTCAGGTCTATCCTGCGTGCCGAGGATGACGTCTACATCATCAGGGAAATTGCCCGAAGCTTAGCTTGCATCGGCAACGACGAGAGCCGGGCATTGCTCGCGAACCTCAAGAATCACAGAGCCTCTCTCGTCTCGAGATTAGCGGACGAGTTGCTACGTGGAGAGGATCAGAGCAGGTTATAGGATCGATCACCCTCCGTCTGTAGCCGGGTTTCTGGAAGGGCCTTTCAGGTTTTCGACCCCTTGGGATCATGGAGGTAGCGTATGACCTGGACGTCCTCGAGCACGATCAGCCCACCCTGGACCAGCTCCTCGAGCGCGGGCAGGAGCATGGCGATCCGGTCCGGTTGGTCGACGATCTCGATCCGCTCGGGCAGATCTTCCGAGAGCCCCAGCAGGTGTGCCCGGCGGATGCGGGAAGTCTTGCCGAAGCCCATCACGCCCACGGTCGCCGTTGCCCCCGCAATTCCCAGTTCCCGGCACTTCTCGACAATGGCCGTGACCAGGTTACGGCCGCGCCAGGTGTCGTTGTTCCCGATGTAGACGGTGACCCGCTGGGCTTCGCCTTCGATTTTCATCGTGCTCGAGCTCCCACTGGCGAAGGTCGTGGATAGGGCCCTTTCTTGCACTGTCGTTTTGACCGCCGTTTCTGGAATGGATTGCCCCGCATAGTGCCTGACCTGGACCGGACGAGTGACCACGAGACCCTCGACGATCATTGATTCGAGCGCGACTTGCAGCTTCCCGATGTTCGCGCCCGAATCGACGACCTCCACGACCACGGGGATGTCGAAGGAGAGATAATCACTCTTGGCGTCGCGAATCCGCTTGTGCGCTCCATAGCTGAAATCCACCAGGAAGACGGAGGCCCCGGCCAGGTGATTCGCCCGCGCGGTCTCGACGACCAGACGGTAAATGGCCTTGCCACTCAGCCGATCGTTGGCGTTGAGAAAGAGCCTCAGGAGTGTGGCTTCCCGTGGGATGTTCACCGTCGCGCGACCCTTTGATTCGATCGGCCATCTCTCCGAGGTTGGCCTCCGACGTCAGGGATTGACCGAGACCAGGGACATGCGGCTGATCCGCGACCCGACTTTGCCCCGATCCCTCGATCGACTCTTCCCGTGTGAATTGTCCCATTCGAAGCAACCGACTCCAAGTGGGCTGAACAATTCCTTGCGCCAGAGCCGCGCCCAGAACCACGGCCGCGCAGCCGGCCAGAACGCTTCCGGCCATGTTAGCCACACTGAAAACCCATTCGCCGCGTTGCCAGAGCGTCACCGATTCAAATGCAAAGGTTGAAAACGTCGTGTAGCCGCCGAGAAAGCCGACCAGGATCAGCAGCCGGAGATGCGAATGCGGCGACCAGCGGGCCAGGAGCGCGGTCAAGAAGCCGATGGCAAACGCACCCGAGACATTGATGGAGAATGTCGCCCAGGGGAACTGCGAGCTGGCCCAGCGGTTGATCCACACACCGAGCCAGTAGCGGGAATTGACGCCCGCCACGCCGCCCAACGACAACACCAGAATCTTACCCCAATTTTCCACGTGATCATCCCCTTTCCTTCCCTGGATCCTCGATCGCCCGAACGTCGATCGCCGTCATTTCACGATCATGACGGTGCACGGGCTGTGCTCGCTAACCCGGTCGCTGGTGCTGCCCAGCAAGAACCGTGCAATCCGCGAATGCCCGTGCCGGCCCACGACGATCAGGTTTACTCCCTCGCTCTCGGCGTACTTGACAATCGCCTCGGCCGCGTGCCCTCGCACCAGGACCGACCGCAGCACCACTCCCCGGCTGTGCGCGTAGTTCACGGCCGCTTCGTTGATCTGGCGAAGGTACGCTTCCGTTCCTTGCCGGATCTCATCAACCTCGTCGATCATGCCGACGACCTCGGGAACTTCCACCACCCCGAGTGCGGTCAACTCGGCCCGGTAATTTGCCGCCAGATCGACGGCCGCGGCCAGCGCCTTTTCGCTGGCGGGCGAGCCGTCGATCGCAACCAGGATCTTGGTGAACATCGCTTCGCTCCTTGGATTGCGGCCCCGAGCTGCAAACTCGCGGTCGCCACCAGTTGATCATTCTTCGCGAATCGAAGCCGGTCGAGTCGTACCGGCCGGGGCACCATCCGCGCCGGGGGCCGGTCCAATTGAGGAGGATGGTGCGACATCGAGCGCAATTACCGGGTCGAGATCGGGCTTGAACCACTTCTGCGCGATCATGGTCGGCACAATGGCGCTGGCGATCACGACCGTCACCAGGATGGAGTACTGCTCCTGGTTGATGTAGGTGTGAAGCTTGCCCGACGCGTCGGTATAACCGTGGGTCAAGCCGAACAGTGCGCTGATCGTGCCGAAGGTCAGGCCCGTCGACATGAGCAGCGTGGTGTAGTAGCTCTCCCTCGTCCCGAACCGGAACATTCGAGTGAGCGGCCACACGCCGACCATCTTGGTGACCAGCTTGACGGCGAGCAGGATCACGATGAGCCCCAGCCCGCTCCAGAGCGCGGCGGCATGGACCTTCATCCCGGCGTTGAGAAAGTAGAAGGGAGTGAGAAAGGCAAAGACGGTCGTCCGCAGGCGGCGGATGGTGTCCCGCTGATGGGCGAAGACGCCCGCCA
>JBAUOX010000639.1:0-1994 GCA_049579985.1 Isosphaeraceae bacterium
GGGACTTTCTCAGATGCGGCGGACAGGCGCGGACAGTTTCACCAGTGGACGTAACGGCAGTAAGAGGGTCGCAACTCACGTATTGCGTTGAGGTTGCTGCCGAGCTACTCGCCGACGTTGAGGAGCAAACTGTCCGCTCTGTCCACCAGGCTCAGCGGCCAGGGCGAGAAAGTCCCCGTCGACCGGCTCCCGCCTAGCCGCTTCGACCAGTCTCCTGGCCATCCCGGGCTTACGGCCGTGGAGGCGCAGATCGCCCGAGTAGAGCAAGCGCTTGCCTCGCGCCCGGATGAGGAAGGCCATACTGTCGAAGGCCGAGTGATCGACGGCGTGGGCCGTGATCTCGAACTCCCCCACAGTGAACGATTCACTGTCCCGGACCTCGCGATGGCGCGAGCGGTCGAGGCGTACCTGGCCGGTGAAGATCGACCCGGCCAGCATCATCTTGCTGGTCCCCCGGCTCGCGTAGACGGGGATGTCCAGGCGGGCATACTTCAAGAGCCCGGCATGGTCGGTGTGGGCATGGGAGAGCATGATAGCCTGGAGTGAGGGGCCGTCATGGAACAGGCCGCTGACACGGGGCAGCACTCTCTCAGCCATCAGATCCCGGGCGCCTTTGCCTCGTAAGGTACGCACATCGAGCGGGTCCCCGGCGGCATCGACGAGGGGCACACCGACGTCGAGTATGATCCGCGTCGAACCGGTCACCAACTCGACGCATGACCCGCCGACCTCGTGACTTCCGCGGTGGACGATGAGTTGCATGGCCGAAAAGCGGCGAGCGCCTCCTCCAGGGATACCAGGTGAGTAAGGCTTGATCCGAAACCCGTGCTCAGATCCGCTCCAGTTGCCAGTACTCCAGGTCCACCGGGGTGGGTCGGTTGAAGATGATCAGCATCACCTTGACCAGCCCGCGACCCTCGATGACCTCCTCGACAGTCCCCTCGAAATTCTCGAACGGGCCGTCCTTGATCTTGACCCGGTCGCCGCGTTCGAGATCAATATTGACTTTAGGCTGCGGGGTGGCCTCTTGGACAGAATGAGGGCAATGCCTAAAGTAGGCCCGTTCTTCCCGGCCGCGCCTCCCGTCTTCTGTATATGTCGTCCACCACTCCTCCTCGGGGTGGGCTAGGCTCCGATCGTAGAAGTAAGTCCACATGATCTGGCCAAAAAGGGAACTGCTGACGCTCTCGTGGGCACAGTGTCGATTCCATTCGTCTCGCAGGTGCCATCGCTCCAAGACGAACGCGCCGATCACGGTCGAGTTGATTTGATCCTCGGGCCCGAAGTTGGGCACGATCTCAGCGATTTTTTTGTCCATCGCCTCGACGAGGTCAGGGCGGTTCTTCATGGCCTTGCGATAATGGCCCCAGTGCTCCTCGCGCGGCTGACGCCCTCGGTGCCGAGCGTCTTCCCATCGGCCTTCATTGTTCAGGAAGTAGAGGCTCATCGAAGACCCTCCTGCTTTCTGCCGCCTAACAAGTACTCGGCTGCTGAACGGGCGTATTGTAACACATCCATTTGTCCGTATAGTGCCGGACGTTCCGCAATTATCCCGATCCCACACACATGTCGCAAGGCCCCGGAGGGGCCCGAGGGGGACATAGGGGGTCTCAGGGGGATATAGTGAATAGTGAAAGCGTTCTAGGCAAAATGGGCAGTTTATCTGTGTCTTCGTATTCCCCCCATTCTATGAGGGCAATTCACTATGTCCCCCCGGGCCCCTATGTCGCCCCGGGGCCCCCCATGACGGGCAACAAAGGGGATTATTGCCTGCTATTATGCAACCACGCAACCATGACCGCCATCAGGGAGTTTGGCTCTTGGCAAAAAATGCCACAAGTGATAGAATGATCTTCAGGAGGACCAACCTTATGACCACCATGAACATTTCCGTGCCCGACGAGATGAAGGCTTTTGTCGAAGCTGAGATGGCCCAGGAGGGCTACGCCTCGGCCAGCGAATATCTCCGCGCCCTGATCCGCGATGCCCAGAAG
>JBAUOX010000640.1:0-2175 GCA_049579985.1 Isosphaeraceae bacterium
GCTCACGAGCATGACCGGCACATCGGCCAGGGCCGGATCATGCTTGAGCGCCCGTATCAGCTCCAGTCCGGACGAGCCATCCTCATCGAGGACGCGGTTGACCAGCACCAGGTCATAGCGGGCCGACCTCATCGCGTCCTGCGTGTCGTCCAGGCTGTCGGCTCGCTCGACCTCGGCGCCGAATCGCTCGGCAAGATAACCCGAGATCGACCGGTGATCAAAACCGCACTGACCCACGCTCAACACGCGCGGGGCCGCCGCCGGAACGAGCTTTGACATGGTTCTGCTCCTGGAGCTAGATGGCGAGGTTGGCGGTTCAAGCACTACACGTCCGAATTGTAGGACCAGCCTGACCCTGGAGAAAGAGCCGGCGTTACGGACCCCACTGGGACTCCTTTGGCCCCAGCTTACCGCGCTGCTCCGATGAGGACGAGAAGAGCACGGGAGTGAATGGAAGGGGGTTACGCATCCTCGACCGGGCCGGGCGGGCACTTGGTTGAGAAACTTGTCACGGTCATGGGGATGCGTAAGCCCCTTTAGAAACCACGTCTTAAATTCCCTCTTGCCATCGAGTTAGGTCTAGTCCCAATTGGCTTCGATCGGCGCTTTCCGGACACCGCTGCTATCGCCGCCATCTCCCTCCCTTCAGATTCACTGGTCACTGGCCACTGGCCGCTCGCCACCCGAGCCGCCGTCCGCCGGGACCACCGGGGTCAGGTCGTGCGCAGAGCTCCCCCGGCTCCTGTCTGACACTGTCCCCGCATTGCCAAAGACCGAACGAGACCCGATCACGCCGACCAAGCCCTATCTTAGTTTTTCACCGAGGAGGCGATTCCGACGAACAAATCACCCCATTTCTCGAAACTGGTTCCCCGCCGCCCGTCACTCTCCACTCCCCGCCTGTTATCCCTTCTCTTGTGGACGGGGCGGTTGACGCCAGGATCGATCGGTTTGCCTGCTGGTCAGCAATCAATCGCAATGCCCGTCCTCTTCCCACACGGCACAGGCAGGGTCTCCCGTGTTTTTGAGTAAGTACTCTTTCCTTATTCTGATGAACAACCCTCCCAGATCGCATTTTTCCATTGCGCCGGACAAGAATTCGCCATTTTTGTTCAAAGCCCGATGATAGATGATGATGCGCCGAGATTCCCCTTAAGCTCGGTGATATTGCAAGAACGAAATAACAAAATGCAGCGCATTCTGAGAATAGGATTCGACCGAGGCCGGGCGGCTGAGGATCGACTCATATGGCAAGCACAATCAGAACGGTCGCAAAGTGGAGCGAGTCCGCAGGCGCCGACAAGGGCCAGGCAGGAGACATGAAGCGTCCGCGTCTGCGAACCAGGTCCGAGATTTCCTCGTCGATTCATGCTCGCGAGCTGGTCTGGCTCGACGAGATCCGCCGAGGCTATAGCATCAAGGAAATCGCCAGGCGTGAGGGACTGGGCTGCCGGCGAATCCAGCACGGTGTGTCCCGAGCCCGCGAACGAGGAAACCAATCCCGTATACGTGACTCCCGTTTCAGCAATGATCTGCACGGACGGAATGGCAAGATCACTGCAAGTGTGGGAAGAGTGGTCCGAAACGATCCCAATCGCCCGCCGCGACTGGTTCCGCTTTTTCCAATCGGAGCGTTCACTCCCCGATCGGCGTGCCCGCATCACGGGCCGATCCGGACCGGCTCTGACTTCTGCTGCATGGTTTGTTCCCAGTCTGGGGTCGACGATCATCCGGCCCTGAAACGCGACCTGCGCACCGATCCTCGTCCCGAGCGCAAGGCAGCCGCACTGGTAAGGGTGACCGGCGTTCGTGAGACCCGCAAGCAGCGCCGGCATCGGCTGAACGCAGCCCGGCAGGCCGGCCAGAGCATGGCCGCCGTTTCCACGAAAGACCCCGCCAGTCCGCCCTCGCGGCCCTTGATCCCGAATCAGTGACCACCCGTTGCTTGTGTTTGTCTCTGTCGGCTCATTCAACCGGGGTCCTCAGCGATGTTGATCTCATAGTTCCAATGATGGGCGTCTCGGCTGATTCCCGGGAAGACCCTGCTTCTCGTCGCGGTTTCCGGCGCCCTGGGCGCGGGGCTGGCGGTTGGGGTCCCGGCATTGCACACGTGGCTTTGGGGCGACGGGTCAAAGCCCGCGCCTCCTCCCGTGCTGGACGTGCGGTTTATCCCCC
>JBAUOX010000641.1:0-4548 GCA_049579985.1 Isosphaeraceae bacterium
ATACCCAACTCAATGCGCTGCCAACACTTGCTGTCCTCGCTCGGACCGTTTCTGGCTGCTTGAACTCCGCGTTTCTCGACATTTCTCAACATTTTACGGGCCATCTGTTCAGGCCATGGATACCCAGCTCGGCGCGCGACATCGACGGTGGACCCCGACGATTCACCGAGGTCGTGCTCGATGAACAATCTGTCCGGCAAGACTCGAAGGCAATGGAAGCGTGTGCAGTCTCAGGATTCACAGGGCAAGATCAACCTCCGAGCGACGATCGCCGACCGCGACAACTGCATTGGCTATGCTTACGCCGAGATCGAGCTCCAGAAGCCGGTCGACGCCGTACTCCTGCTTGGCGTCGATGACAGCGAGAAGATCTGGGTGAACGGATCCCGGGTGTTCGAGCAGTTCACGGCCCGAGGGCTCACGGTCGACCAGGATCGCGTGCCGGTTCACCTCGAGGCCGGAACCAACAAAATCTTGCTCAAGCTCTACCAGAACACCCAGGGCTGGGAGTTCTGCGTGCGGATCGTCACTGCCGATGGCCAGCCAGTGCCGTTCAAGCAAAGAAGCGAATGACGCATCGAGTCTGGCAGTCTTTGCAGGATGAGGCGATCGGCGGACGGAGCCGCCTTTTCCAGGGACATCTGCCATCTCAGCGCCTGCCAGCCGCCAACTCCGCCGAAACGGGTGAGTTGGCGGTTCGCCAGAGCGCGGGCTGGCGATTCGGGATCGGCGTTCGCAGGCCCACCCGGGTCAACCGCGCAAAGGACAGGTCGAAACTCCCACGCCGGCCGGCGTGATCGTGATCGGTGGGATAGAACAGGAAAAGGGCGGCCAGAAGGGTCGCCACCGCGACCAGGCGCGACGGTGCAGTAGGGTAGGGTGCGTCGAGTCTTCGATGACGCACCGTTCCCCGGCGACGTCTTTGCCTGCACGCCGCCCACACAGACGGTGCGTCTGCGCGGACTTGACGCACCCTACGATCCTCCGACCGACCGTCTCGCGGTTGTTGTTGCTGCCGATGGCTCGCAATTGCTCACGGGACATTGCCCTATCGAGGTCGAGTCACGGATAGAGCTTGAGCTGCATCCATGACCGCCTTTCTTCACTCGCCACTCAAGCGTACATCCGCTGGCCATTGGCCCGGACCTGGACGCCGTGTTCCTGGAGAAAATCGAGGCAGCGGCGGGGAATCCGGCATTGCAGGAGGACGCGGTCGTGGTCGTTGTCGTAGACACGGTTCTGGATCTGAGCGTGCTGGGCCAGGTAGGCCAGGACGCGCCCGTTGGACACGCCCGTTTCGACCTCGGCGTCGAGGGCACGTTCGAGCAGGGCCTCGCGGACGGCCTGTTCCAGGTGTTCAAGGCCCTCGCCCCGCGCCGCGCTGATGGTCACCGAATCGCGATGGTGGGCCTTGAGGACATCGAGGAACGAGCGATCGGGGACCCGGTCGGCCTTGTTCAGCACCAGCAGCGTGGGATGGTTTTCCAGCCCGAGCTCGGCGAGAACCTCGGTGACGGCCTTCACCTGGCTTTCGGCCTCAGGGCTCGAGGCATCGACGACATGGAGCAGCAGATCGGCCTGTCGGGCTTCCTCGAGAGTTGCCTTGAACGATGCCACCAGGGTGTGGGGCAGGTTGCGGATGAAGCCGACCGTGTCCGAGAGCAGGGCCTGGCCGCCGCCCTGGAACCGCCATTTGCGCGTGCGGGTGTCGAGCGTGGCGAAAAGCCTGTCCTCGACCAGAACCCCCGCGCCGGTCAGGGAGTTCATGAGGGTGCTCTTGCCGGCGTTGGTGTAGCCAACCAGGGAGACGGTCGGGATATCCGCCCGGCCGGCCACCTCACGTTCCTTACGCGCCTGGATCTTGGCGAGCTTTCCCTTGAGCTCCTGGATCCGGTGAGCGACCAGCCGGCGATCTTCCTCGAGCTGTTTCTCGCCCGGGCCTCGCACGCCGATGCCGCCCTTGTAACGCGACAGGTGAGTCCACATCCGTTTCAGCCGGGGCATCGCGTACTCGAGCTGGGCGAGCTCGACCTGGAGATGAGCCTCGTGCGTCCGGGCATGGGTGGCGAAGATGTCAAGAATGACCTCGGTCCGATCAACGACCTTGGCCTCGACGGCCCTCTCGAGGTTGCGCGTCTGGGCCGGTCCCAGGTCGTTATCGAAGACGACGACGTCGGCCTCGTGAGCCTGGACCAACTCCTTGAGCTCCTCGACCTTGCCCGAGCCAATGTAGGTGGCGATGTCGACTTGCTGCCGTTTTTGCAGCATGGTGGCGATGACATGTAGGCCGGCCGTCTTGGCCAGCCCGCGAATCTCGTCAAGGGGGTCGTCCTGGGTCGTGTCGTGATCGGGAAGGATAACCCCGACAAGGATGGTACGTTCAGGACGTCCCAAACGCTCGGTGCGTTTTAGATCGATCAAGGGGGGTTCAAACCTCGTTTCAGTCTCGGGGAAAGTCAAGCATCCATGAATCGCCCGGCACGCTGAAATTCTATGTCGATCCCGGACCAACGTCAACGACGAAGTCGAACCTCGGCTCGCTACGACCATCCGACCATCGGCCCGGGCCGGGAATTCATCCCATCGACACGCAGGCGGTCCGGCAGGTTCGCACATACCCGCACGGAACCGGCGAGGACCTTTGACCAGGCTGGCGAATTCCGGACGATCTGCATTCTTTGACTTCATTACTACACCAGCACTTTAGATGGATGTATCGTGCGATGGCTGCTGTCACCCTGGCCGATGGCGATCAGCCGCCCGTCAGCGTCGAGCAAGGCAATTTCTCCATGCGGTAAGGAATCCAGCGCGAGGTTCGCCGCATCGACCACACGACCCTGGGCAATCGCCCGGGCCTGGCTCTCGTTCAGGGTGATCGTGGGAAGATCGGGGACCGCATCAACAGCGGGGTGAAGATTGGCGGCAAGCGAACTGCTCGTCAAGGTCGTGGGATCGGCCGAGCTGTCGAGGGCGAATGGACCGATGCGGGTCCGGACCAGGGCTGCAACCAGGCCCCCGCAAGCGAGCGCCTCGCCCAGGTCGCGGGCGATGGATCGGATGTAGGTTCCTCCGCCACACGCGATCTCCAGCTCCAGGTGAGGCCAGCGGTAGCTCACCAGGTCGGCCCGGTCGATCCGCACGAGCCGGGGCTGGAGATCGACCACCCGGCCGGCACGCGCCAGATCATAAGCGCGCTGGCCCTTGATCTTGAGCGCCGAGTATTCCGGAGGAAGTTGAACTATTTCGCCAACCTGGCCGGCGACAGCCTGCCGGACCTCCAGCTCGCTAGGGACGCTGGGGTTCTCCGCCACCGTCACCCGGCCCTCGGCGTCGAGGGTGTCGCTGCGGGCGCCCAGGCGAATGACCGTCCGGTAAACCTTGGTCATACGTTGGACCGCCTCGATCAACCTTGTGGCAGAGCCTACACAGATGATCAGAACCCCGGAGGCGAGCGGATCCAGGGTTCCCGCGTGACCGACCTTGATCCGGGGAAGCAGCCGCGCCACACGATCGACAACGGCCCTGGAGGTGATGCCGGAGGGCTTGTCGAGATTCAGGATTCCCTTCACAGTCGCATCCAAGTCGTGATCCATCCTTCAATCAATCTTGCAATCGTTCGAGCTTCACGCTCTGCTTCACGCACTGGAAAAACCGGGAGCATCTTCTAGAATGCTCCAAGGTCGGTTTCAATGCCGGGTGAGCGTAGTGCCGTGAATTCCCGTCCGATCGATGTGACAGAGCGACTCATGCCGATTCTGCCCGCCGAGCCCGACTTCTTTCCACCCGGCCTCTGGGACGATCCGATGGCCGTACCACGGACCAAGGCCGAAGCCGTCTGGTGGTGCTTGCATACCAAGCCACGCCAGGAGAAGGCAACCGCGCGCGAGCTTCGGAAACTCGGAGTCACGTTCTTCCTGCCTCAGGTTCTCAAAGAAGATCGCACGCCTCAAGGTCGGAAGATTCGCTCCGTGATCCCGCTGTTTCCAAGCTATCTGTTTCTCCTCGGCGATCACAACGACCGTTTGAGCGCCCTCCGCGGCAATCGCCTCGTCGCCGTGCTGGAGGTCAGCGATCAAGAATCACTGGAGCGCGACCTGCGGCAAATTCAGAAGATGCTCAGCTCGGGCCTGCCGGTACAGCCAGAACCGGCCGCTCCCGTGGGTTCCAGGGTCAGGATCACGACCGGACCCCTGACCGGGATCGAGGGAACCGTGATCCGGCGCGGGAAACACGATCAGTTCGTGGCTGTCGTCCGCTTCCTGGGCCGGGGAGCGACCGTGGATCTCCAGGACTGGCAAGTCGAGCAGATTGTCGTTCCGTCCCAACAGCCGTGAATCGCTCGGCTGTCCTCCAGCCTGGGCGGGCCGGTCCACCTCCTGCCGGCTCACAAGGGAATCCAGGCAGGCAGCACCAGAAACGCCACACTCAGCAGGGCGAGGGCGGCATGGTGCAAAGTTGCGGTTGACGGGTATCCTCTTTCCTATCGGATTTGTTGCGCTGGTTCGGGCAGGGTCTCCAGACCACTGCCCGAACCAGCTTGCACAAGAC
>JBAUOX010000642.1:0-2585 GCA_049579985.1 Isosphaeraceae bacterium
TCAACCAGCCCATTCGACACCTTTTTCCTTCTCTCAGGGACCAAGCGCCTGCACCACCACGCAGCGCGGACTCGACGGGATGCCAGGAGTTTTCTACCGTTCCTTGCTTCGTCCCTTCAACCTATGACGATTGTACTCGACCCGCCCGGTCAAGGCCAGGCGAGGAGATACCGCCGGGAAAATCGCGACGAGGCACGCGGCGTACTCCCGGGTAGATTCAACCGATAAGGCATCAAGGGAGCTGGATCAGGGAACGCACTGTCTGCTTAATCCTTAATAAACCTTGGACAGCCCGGTCAGCCGACGGCCAAGAAACCTTTTTTTCCTTAGAATTTTCGGAATCGCAGAGATGAAAAAAATTTCATTTCCGTGTTCTGGAAGGATGGTACATACTGGTTTTTTTGCAATGACCCGTGCTTGGCCCAAGTTTGGAGCCAAAGGACAGAACCCATCTCAAGAAAATGCGGAAGCCGGCTGGGTTCGTTGACCCCGCGGGCTGCCCAAACGTCCTCTCGGGTCGTTGTCTCTCCTGGCGCGCGACCGCTCTCCGGAGATGTCTTTTTGGGAACCGACGGCGGCGTGGCCAAGCCTCTCGACCCGTTCACCGGAGTGAGCTCGGCATACCCCATACTTCAGGCATCACACAGGTGCAAATTTACATGTCCTCGTCCCATAACGACCTTAATGAATTATCATTGCTGATGGAATTGCGCCTGGCCTTTGGCCCGGGAACGCGACTCTGGGCCCACAGGTCTCGGGAAGACCTTTGTTATGATTGGCTTCACTTCAAGGAGCGAAGAGCCAATGCGTGCTTCAGGGAATTTGCCCTCGGGCTCTACATTCAAGAGAAAGAGCAGGCCCTTCACTGTGCGAGCTTGAGTGCGATTCGAAGGCGCGTCGTCGCGATCTTGAAGGCGTATCGAGTCAAGAAACGATATCGCATTGTGCCGGCCATCGCCAGCCCGCCGCAGTCCAATGGTGGCCCGGGACCGCAGCACCATCGGCCGGCAAGCGCTTTCGCTGGGTGAGCTGCCGGTGGCTCAGGCGCTATTTCCGGACGCAAATAGTCCTCCTCAATTGCGAGGGAACGAGGTGGCTCACTGAACCTGGCGCGAGCGCCTCATCTTGCAAACGGACAAGACGCTGCCGATTTGTCCGACGACTTCACCTCGGCACGAGCGACCACAGGCGGACGCGGGGCCTCAGTGCCCGATCGGATCGTGGAACGCTCCAGCCAGGCTTGCGGCCCTGGAAATCGCGGAGCGCAAGCCAGTAGCCCGCGCCGGCCAGCGCGGCAGCAAAGGCGAGGCGTGGAGTTGGGCTCGCGGTCGGCGACTCGTCTTCACGACCGACTTCCGGAAGCAGCGCGGCGGCAGGGCTCGGGCAAGGCAGATCGGCACCGCGACGGTCGGCGCCCTCTGCGCCGCGATCAAGACGCGGTAAAAACGGCAGGCCCCCGGCAGGAAGCATCACGGTCGCCCCGGTCCGGAAAGGAGTCGCGGCCTTGTTGGGCGCGACGGCAGGAACCGGAGCCTGGAACGGCTCGACGACATCGATCAGGGCGGCAACCTCGTCCTCCGATCCGAACCGGCTGGTCCGCCACGACAGGCTGTCCACCGTCGAGAGCTGGCCGAAACTGTTCAGAGTGCTCGGCGTGGGGGCAGGCAGGCTGACCGGCGTGGGGGTCTCGGGCTGAACCGGATGACTGTTCGAGGCGACCAGTGAGTGGCTGGTGGTCGTGATCGGGACGATCACCACAAAACTTTTCGAGCCGATCGAGACAACCACCACCACGATATTAGTCGGAAACGGCGCAGGGAAGATCGTCGTGGGAGCAGGGCCTGATGGGTAGGGACTGGAAAAGAGCGGGGGCGCGCCCACGCTGGGCTGCGCCACAGTCTGGTTCCAGCCGACGCTGGCGAACGAGAGAAGCTGCTTGGTCTCCAGCGATTCGAGCACCGGGAAGACCGGCCTGCGACGGGTCCGTCGAGAAATTGAGAAGATCCGACTGCGCAGGGGGCGAATGGCTGAAGGGTGGCTCACCTGCTACCTCCATGTTGTGGGTGCAAGAAGCTTCAAGTGTGAGAATGATGGCTCTCCAAGTCCAAAGCAGAAGGCTTGTCCAGCGAAAGGGAAAAAAACCGGATCTTCGCGGTCGGGCAATGCCGAATGTACGGATGCTGCGATGGTTGCGGCAACGATCGCCTGCTGATCCAAAGTCCTTTTCGACTCCTTCGCCCGGTGAATTCTGCTCCCTCGGACGAACCAGAAACCAGTCGGAAAACCCGGGATTCCCTTTCTGCTCCACGTCGATGTCCGGCTTGCCGCGATTCTGCTATGGTAACGATCTACACGGGTTGAAACCCGGTAGCTTTCCTTTTCAGGTTCACGCTGGGCCAGATTGGCCCGCATGCTCAGGCGCCGTTACGGACCGACCCCGCAAGCGGGGTTCCCCCCGGCCAGGGGGTTTCCCCCTCGGCTCGTGCCATCCCTTTCGGGGGCTTGTACGAAGCGCCTCACGGCGTGTTCGCATCGCCCGAAACACTGTTGCTCCCTTGCGGGAGTGCCCTTGGGCGTTTGAGCTT
>JBAUOX010000643.1:0-16285 GCA_049579985.1 Isosphaeraceae bacterium
GCCCTGCGCGGGCTACCGCCTGGACCGGGTGCGGGTGGAGGCGCACGATGAGACGGGGGCTCCTCACCGGCTGGCCCTGGCCCTGGCTCGCGGTTCTGCTCCTGGCCCACGGGGGCTGGTCCAGCCGTGCGCAATCCGGCAGCGACGATCTCGAGATCCAGACCCGGCTTGGCCTTGCGGACCTGGCCGCGTATCGGGCGGCCCTGTCGGGAAAGGCCACGACCGACGATGCCCATGCCTCGGAGCCCGTGCGCCCTGTGACCTTCCACGATCTCTGGGATCATCCCGAAACCTGGCGTGGGCGCCGGGTGCAGGTCCGGGGGAAGATCGCCCGGATCTTCCGCCAAGACGCAGTCGGCGGATTTCCTCCGCTGGCGGAGGCCTGGCTGAGTACACCTGAGGGAGATCTCTTCTGCACGGTTTTTCCCACGGCGGGAGTTCCCGATCGCGGTCAAAACGTCACCTTCACCGGCAGGTTCTTGAGGACGATTCGCTATGCCGGAAGCGACCAGCCGCGGTTGGCCCCCTGGATCGTAGGGGACCGGCCGCCTTTGAGCGTGGCCTTGGCCCCGGCCCCGCCGTCGAGCGAGCCCGCTGCCGCAGCCTTTCGAGCCATCGGCGCCAGTCCGGAACCGGAATGGGAACGGCCTCTGGGCCGACGGTTCGAGTCGTGGTCACCGGCGGCCTGGATGCTGGGAATCGCCCTGGGCCTGGCCGGGGCTGCGGTGCTGGCCTGGCAGCACGTTCGCCGGCCTTTGGCGGCCAAACCGCTCGGAACGCGACACAAGAATCAAGGCTCGACCGCAGCCGACCCGCCGCTGGTGTTCCTCGAAACGGAGCCCGTGAATGGAACAGCCCTGCCCGACGCGAGATCCCATTGAAGGTCTGCGCTTCACCTTCAAGACCGACGAAGCCGCGGCCAATCCCCGGCCGGAGAAGGAGAGCGCCGAGTTCGGCGAGCCCGATGGCCGCGCGCAGCTTCAGCAGCTTCACTTTGGTGAGACGCCGCTTACCGATCCCCGCGCGCTGGGGAGTTCGGCGCTCGTGCACGTGCTGCTGATCGCGGTGGCGTCGCTCACGGTCCTGAACGTATCGATCACGCGTGTGCCGGAAGCTTCCTGGGCGCTGCGGGGCGAACTTGAACCGGTTGATAACCGGGCGGACAAGGGCAAGGTCGCCGGCAGCGGTGGGGGATCTCCCGGGGAGATCGGCGGGCTGGGCAGCATTGCCTTTGTGGCGCCCGCAGCCGGTGCCAATCCCCAGGGGCCGGGTCTGGACCCGGCGGCGGATGCCTTGCTGAACGAGATTTTGCCAAGCACGGCGCAGCAGCCGGCCGAGGCGCTGCAGCGTGCCCTGCCCGGTCCGCAGACGACCGGCTTGGGCCTGATTCCCGGCTCGGGCCTGGGCGGCGGGGGCGGTTCGGGCGGAGGCTCGGGCGGCGGGATTGGCCGCGGCATCGGACCCGGGACCGAGTTCTTCGGCGCCCGCGAGCACGGTCGTTCGTTCGCTTACGTCATCGACTGCTCCGGCAGTATGGGCTTGCGGAACTCGCTGGAGGTGGCCAAGCGTGAGCTCCTGGCCAGCCTGAATCAGCTTCCCCCAGACGCACGGTTCTCGGTAATCTTCTACAATCTGAGGGCCCGCGTTTTCGCCGACCCCAGCGGACAGCAGGGATTGATGCCGGCCACGACGGCCAACAAGGTGCGCGTGCAGGGCCAGCTTCAAACTGTCGCACCCGACGGCGGCACCGACCACATGGTGGCCCTGCGTACGGCGCTCGGGTTGAAGCCCGAGGTCATCTTCTTCCTCACCGACGCCGACCTCATGACCAACAATGATGTCAACGAAATCCTCGCCGAAGCCCACGGCAGCCGCATCCAGGCCGTCGAGTTCGGCCGCGGCACCGACCTCGGGATGCAGACTCCACTCCGCCGCCTGGCCACCACCACCGGCGGGACCTACCGCTACATCGACGTGACCGGTTTTCCCAGGTCGGCGTCGGGTTATTAGAGCGCAGGCCATGCTCAGGCCGACCGCGGGGCGACGCGGTCCTGGCAGGTCAGCCGGCCGCGAAGGCATGCTCGGGCAACGGCGAAGTCGTCGAACGGAATGACCCGGTCAGCGAAGATCTGGTAGGCGTCGCGGCCCTTGCCGGCGATCAGGACCGCGTCGCCCGGACGGGCGTCGCCCAGGGCGGCCTCGATGGCGCGCTTGCGGTCGGGCTCGACACGGACCTTTCCCGGACGGTGGAAGCCGCCGAGCAGGTCGTCGAGGACCTGGTCGGGGGCCTCGGATCGCGGGTTACCCAGCGTGAGGATGACCCGGTCGGCCCCGAGCTCTGCGGCCTCGGCCAGCCTCCGGCGGGCCGCTCGGTCCTGGTTTCCCTCGGCGCTCAGAACGCAGTGAACCTGCCCAGCCGCGACGGCCCGAATCGCCGCCAGGGCCTGGTAGAGCGGCGCGGCGGTCTGCGCCGCATCGATCCGGACATCGAAATCCTGACCCTCGTCCACCGATTCGAGCTGCCCGGCGACGTTGGCGACGCCTTCGAGCCCGGCGACGACCGCATCCAGGTTGATCTCCAGCGCCCAGGCGAGTGCGGCGGCGGCCACGGCATGACTGACCTGCCTTGGGCCATAGAGACGCAGATCGACCGTCGCGCTGCGGTCGAAACCATGAAGCACGAACCGTGAGCCGGCTGCATCCAGCCGCTCGATCCGCGCCGAGACATCCACCTGGGTGGGATGCGCCATGCCAAAGCTCACGCGGCGGGCGTCAAGGTTGACGGCGCCCAGGATCTCGGCATGCGGGTCATCGGCGTTGACAACCGCCGCGCCACCCGGGGCGATCTTTCGAAACAGCTTGGCCTTGGCCCTGCGATCCCGCAGCGCGATCTCGGTGGGCAAGCCGTAGGGCACGCCGACGTCCGTCACCACTGCGGCCTGGAACGCGACTCCCTCGAGGCAGCGGGCTTGGAGCGCCTGGCCGGAGACCTCGATCACGCCCGCGGCACAGTTCTGATCAACCATGTAGGCCAGGATCGCCGCCAGGCCGGCTGCCCCTGCGGCAACGGGTCCAGGTCCAGGACGGATACCCTGGCCGATTCCGGCCCCGAGGTGGCGCGTGGTCATGCCGTCGGACCAGCCCAGCGAGCCGACCAGGCCGCACCGCAGGCCGGCGGCCTCAAGGATCGAGTGGACAAACAGAGTGGTGACGGTCTTACCGAAGGTTCCCGTCACGCCCAGGGTCATCAGGCGCTGCGAGGGATCGCCGGCCAAGGCCTGGCAAATCAGGGCGTGGGCGGACCTGGCGTCGTTCACAATCACCTGAAGCCGGCCCGCCTCCGGGCAGGGACGCTCCACAACCACGCCCGCGGCGCCCCGGTCGAGGGCTTCACGCACGAAGGCGTGGCCGTCGTAGCGCACGTCGCGGATCGCGACGAAGACCTGGCCCGGGTCGAGCCTGCGATGATCGTCGGTGCAGCCGGAGACCTCCCAGTCGGGGCAACCCACGAACTGGGCTTCGGGAAGCAGCCTTCGCAGGCTCACCGAGGGAATCCCCCGTTGAGGCAGACGGTCAACGAACCAGCGTGCCATCGGCATACGCCTCCTTGCCTTGCCAGCCGAATCTCGCTTCACATTCCCCCGCGGCTTGCCCGGAACCGGCGTGAATCCATTTCCGCCTGGCATCGCGCGCCGCGCGCCCCGTGGGTTGCTGGCCATTGGCCCCCAGGCCAGAACCGCCGGGGCAGGGACTCCGGCATCATCGCCCTGTCGCCTCGAGGGCCCATCGATCGGCCCGTCTTGCGTTTCCGTAACTCGGTCTCTTCATGAACTTCCCGTGCATTGGTTTCAGGTGGGTAGTTCAGTCTCGCGGAGATGTCTTGCGTGCAGTTGGCGGCATTTTCACGAAAGGGAAGAAAAAGGCAATGGCAGAGTCGCTCTTTGCCGATAATTGAAAGTTTGACCCCGCATCATGTAACGGATTGTCAAAAGTATCCGATAATGCGGAATTCGGAATGGCGACCAGGCCTCCCAGACCGAGCGGTTGAGCGGGGTCTTGACCATGCCCGGGCAGAGCGAGTTGACCCGCACGCCATGAGGCGCCCGATCCTTGGCGGCGCACTGGGCGAAGTTGATCAGCCGGGCTTTCGCAGCGCTATAGGGGGGGTCGGTCTGCGAGCCAATCTGGCTGGCGACCGAGGAGATGAACAGCAGCGTGCCGGCCCCGGCCTGCACCAGCATGGGGGCGAACGCGTCGGCCACGTTCACCGCACCGGTGAGGTTGACCCGGAGCACCGGCTCCCAGTCGGCCGGTTCGAGGTTCCAGAAGGGGAACCCGAACTTGCCCGAACCCACCCCCACGGCGAAGTCGATATGGTCGCAGTGGCCGAAATAGGCGCGCACCGCCTTGGCCGCGCGGCGCACCGCCGCGCGGTCGGTCACGTCGGCCACCAGGCCGAGCGAAAGGTGGTCGTCGGCCATCGAGCAGTCGCGTATCCAGACCTTGAACGGGGTGAGTCAGGTTTATGCCGGCCGCATTCTGGTCTTGGCCCCGTCCCCGAACAACCGCTACGGCGCTGAGGAAAGCGGGACGGTCCCGGCGTACATTACGGCCGCTAGTTGAGCGTTACTTGGCCTTCTGTCGACCGGCCTGCTGGTTGCCGCGGCCGATATCAACCATGTGTCCTCGGATCGAGGCCTCGTTATTCTTGGCCCGTGCACTTTCGCGGGCCTCGCGGACCTGCTCGGCGGCCTGCTCGTGAGTCGTCACGGCCTTACCCTTGGTCGATTTCTTGCTTCTGGGCTTGGCCTTGCCCTTGCCTTTGGCCCCCAGGCTGGACGACGGCGTCTCGTCCCCCAAAGCGTCTGCCTGAACCTTCGGCAGCGCATCGCTCAGCTTGAATTTCCCGATGCCCGACATGGCGTTGGTCTCCTCGACTGGTGATCTCGGTATCCCCGCGCTCAATGAATGCAGCAGTCTTTCCCTCGATCCTAGGCCAGGTAAGGGCATGGGACAAGGGATGATGCTCCGGAATGGAAGGCTCGACGAAAAACGCCTCTCCGAACCGGTGTAAGGGTGTGGAGAGGCGCTCTTGTGAACGATCGACCACGAAGCAGGTCGAGCCGACGGCAAAGCTCACCGACTCGAGGTCAGTGTCTGGAGCCTACGGTCTCGAAGCTTTTCTCGGCGGCACCGAACTCGGACTCCATTTCGCGGAGTTCCTTGCTCTCGGTCTTGGACCGCCAGACGGCCCAGGCGACGAGCAGAATGCCGATGACGCCGACGACGCCGTAGAGCCACCACTTGTCGTGATTGGCGATGATCCAGGCGATCGCCAGCAGCGACACCATGTTCATGACCTTGATCAGCGGGTTGAGCGCCGGACCGGCCGTGTCCTTGAGCGGATCGCCGACGGTGTCGCCGGTGACAGCCGCCTTGTGCCTCTCGGAGCCCTTGCCGGTCGTCTCGGTGCGAGGCTCGTCCTCGATCAACTTCTTGGCATTGTCCCAGGCGCCGCCGGCGTTGGCCATGAACACGGCGAGCAGTTGTCCGACGATGATCATGCCCGCCAAGTAGCCGCCCAGTGCCTGAGTGCCTAGATAGATGCCGACGAGGATCGGCACCACGATGGCCAGCAGCGCCGGGCCGATCAGCTCCTGCTGGGCAGCCGTGGTGCAGATGTTGACCACCCGGCCGTAGTCCGGCTTCTTGGTGCCGGCCCAGATCTCCTTGTCGCGGAACTGCATGCGGCACTCCTTGACGATCAGGAAGGCGGCACGGCCCACGGCGCGGATCAGCATCGAGCTGAACAGGAACGGCACGCAGCCGCCGATCAGGGCGCCGATGAACACCAGCGGCGTCGCCACTGAGAGCTTGCCGGCCTCGGCGAGGTACTGGCTCAACGGCAGGGTCGCGACCTTGTCCTCGCTACCCACCGCGACGACGGCGATGAAGCTGGCGAAGAGGCTGACGGCGGCGATGACCGCCGAGCCGATGGCGATGCCCTTGGTCTCGGCCTTGGTGGTGTTGCCCACCGCGTCGAGGTCGGCCAGGATCTGGCGGGCGTGTGCGTAGTTCTTTTCGCCCATCTCGGCCTTGTCATAACCCATCTCGCCGATGCCGTTGGCGTTGTCGGCCACCGGGCCGAACACGTCCATCGAGATCGTGTTGCCGGTCAGGGTCAGCATGCCGATGCCGCACATCGCCACGCCATAGGCGACGAACAGCGGGCTGGAGCCGGAGTAGATCAACACGGACAAGAGGATCGCGACGGCGATGATCAGCGTGCCCACCACAGCCGACTCGTAGCCGACGGCGAAGCCCTGGATGATGTTGGTCGCGTGGCCGGTCTGGCACGCCTTGGCCATGCTCTTGACCGGCTCGTACATGGTGTGCGTGTAGTAACTCGTGCACTTGTTCAGGGCGATCGCCAGGATGATACCGATCAGGCAGGTCCAGGCCGGGCGCATGTCCAGGCCGCTGGAGGTCCCGAAGGTCGCCCAGATCGGTTGGGCGTGGACGTCCAGGATCGGACCGGCGTAGCTCTGGGTGAAATCCTTCAGGGGCGTCCCGGCTGTCACGGCGGCGTCGCGAGCGGCGTCGAACTCGGGAGTGACCTTGAAGCCGTAGGCGGCCTGCGGGTAGTTGCGGATGTACGCGTCGTCGAAGCGTAGGTAGGCCAGCCCCAGCAGCATGAAGCCGACCACGCTGATGGCCGAGCCGATGAGGAACCCGCGGTGGACCGAGTGCAGGGCTTCGTCGCTGGTGCTTTCGGCACCGGCGCGGACGCTGTAGGTGCTGATGATCGAACCGACCACGCCGATGGCCCGGACCAAGAGCGGGAAGATCACGCCCTTATGGCCGAAGCTGGCGTAGCCCAGGATCATGGCGGCGACGATCGTCACCTCGTAGCTCTCGAAGATGTCGGCGGCCATACCGGCACAGTCGCCCACGTTGTCGCCCACGTTGTCGGCGATGGTGGCCGCGTTGCGCGGGTCGTCCTCGGGAATGTTGGCCTCGACCTTGCCCACCAGGTCGGCGCCCACGTCGGCCGCCTTGGTGTAGATGCCGCCGCCGACCCGCATGAACAGTGCCAGCAGCGTTCCGCCGAAGCCGAAGCCGAGCAGAACTTCATAGGCCTTCTCGCCGAAGACGATGAAGATCGTCGTGCCGCCGAGCAGGCCGAGGCCGTCGGTGAGCATGCCGGTGATGGTCCCGGTGCGGTAGCCAAGCTGCAGGGCATTGCCGTAGCTGGTCCGCGCCGCGGCGGCGACGCGGAGATTTCCCCGCACCGCCAGGTTCATTCCCACAAACCCGACCAGCCAGGAGAAAACGGCCCCCAGGAAGAAAGCCGCCGCTCGACCGATCTGGACAGCGCCGCTGGTCTCGGCAGTGAAGTAGAGGATCGCGGTGACCAGGAAGACCAGGGGCAGGAGGGCCACGGCCTGCCGCATCAGGTAGGCCCACGCTCCCTCGCGCACGGCATCGGCCACGTCACGCATCCGCTGGGTGCCCTGGTCGGCCCCCAGCACCTGGCTGACCAGCAGTCCGGCATACACCAGCCCGGAACAGGCGATCACAAGGGTCAAGATCAAACCGATCCGCTCGGGCAGAGCGTACTGGGTCAGAGGTGCGAACAGCACGAGGGCCGACTCGGCGGCGGGCGCCGCGGCAACAGGGACGTCCGCGGGTGCCGGGGTCTCCGGCTTCGCCTGCTGTGCTAACAACCAGGAGGGCGCCGCCAGAAAGGCCGACGCGATCGCCACGTAGAATAAGACTCGCCAACGTTGCATGATCCCTATCTCCAACTCTCTAAAAAGTTGAACCAACACGTACGGGGAGGGTTTGTGTCGGCCGGTGCGAAGCTCAACCTTCCAGCCCCCCTCGGGGCCAGTTTCACCAGCGGAAGTCGTTGCCCAGTCCCTTCAGTTCCGTTCAGTCGCTGCAGGCGACGGCAGCGTCGCGGTGACCCCGCTTCTCACCTCGTTGATCCTGAGCGATACAAAGCCCAGTCACGTTTTTCTCACCGATTAAACACCAGCGGTGAGCGTTGCGAAAGGGTCTAGATTTGATTTCGCTCGGGTTTTACGTTCGTTCAATCAGATTATGCGGATCTCCCGAGCGCCACTCAATCCATGACGGAGTCACGACATCAAATCCGCGGGGATGCCATGCCCTCATGTATGATTCAGCGGTCAATCTCGACCTCCACGGCAGCCGGTTTACCCCCCTGGACCTCGAGAATCAGGGTACTTTGGTCGGGCAGGTACTGGTGGGGGGGGCAAGAGTGATGGGCTGCCCGTCAGGCCGCACGGCTGGCGGGGCCTTGCTTGCCGGTCGGATGCAGGCCGTGAATGACCACGAACGATGGCCGCGGGCTCCAGGCCTTGACCGTGAAGTGCGCCGAGCCCGGCTGTCGCGAATCGCCTCCACCGCGCCCGGGCGCGAACCCACAGGCCGCTGGAGCGAAAAGCGTGAAACTCGTACGGGATCGCGGCGGGGCGATCGCCGGCCAGCAGCCGCAAGGCCAGGGGCTGAAGCGTGCCGGGGTTGATGTCGGACGGGTTGCGCGACTGGGCCGACCCGGCCTGGCGGAAATCGAACGAGGGAAGAGGCGATGCGTCGGATTGAGCCAGCGCCGGACGAACGTCCACCATCAGCCATGATCCGACCACAGCCGCCATGATCAACCGGCAACGGTGTAATCCGAGCGTCGTCTCATTGAGTTCAAGCAGCCAGAAACGCCCCGAGCGAGGACAGGAAGTGTCGGCAGCGCGTTGAGCTGGGAGTCCATGGCCTGAACGGATGGACCGTAAAATGTTGAGAAATGTTGAGAAACGCGGAGTTCCAGCAGCCCGAAACGGCCCGAGCCTGCCGCCCACCCCTGCCGGGGGCCGGGTGGCCAAGGCGGGAATTAGCACGGCGGATCGCCTTGGTTCAAGTGAGGGGTCGAGCCGGGCCGGGCCCCCGCGGGGGTGGGGCGTGAGCCGGTAGGGTGCCGTCGAGCTTGCGATGACGCACCGCTCAGCGTCCCGGTGCGTTTTTGCGACGCACCGGGACTACTTGCTGACGCCCGGGAAACGTGGTTTGCCCGCAACGTTCCCCTGGCACCTGTTCCCCCGCCCCACACCCCACGCCCAACGCCGCGGGCAGAGAATCGGGTTCGTTTTCCTGCTCGACCCCGCCTTCGTTCGTCCTAAGTCACAATATGCCAATGGTTAACACCACGAGCAATTGGCTTCGTTTTGGCGCTTTTCTATCACCGCCAGTACCACCTCTTCGCATTCACTGGCCACTATCCTATCGCTTCACGCTTCACGCTACTGCCTGCCACCGACCGCCGAATTGCGAAAGATCGAATGGGCCCAATCTGGCCGAGCGGACCCTCTATCTTATTATGCGCCAAACCAGGCGGTTCCTGCGGAAAATCCAATCCGTTCCCACTCACTCGCTGCCGTCCACCTACTGAACATTCTCTCGTGGCCGGAGGCACTCGACGCCACCGGCTCCAAGCGTGCCTGCCGGACGGACATACGGCGCAATGCCCGTTCTCTGCTTGCTCTCCCTGATTTCCCGGAACTCCTCAAGCAGTTAGGTGTGGTGTCCCCGGAACTCCTTGACACCATGCCCCAGGCAGGCTTGTCGAGCGGTTCCAAACTATCTGCCCGAGCACCGTCCAATCAGCTATGATGAATTGGGGGGGTGACAGACCGAAAGGATGCAACGCCGTATCCCAACCGCTCCGAGGCGTGGACCGTGATAAGAAATCTGGTCGCCGACCGCAGCACCTTGGCCGCCCATACGAACCCGCGTACCACCAGGCTCTATGACCGGACCAACGACCAGATAACCCTCAACGAGGTCAAGAAGCTTGCGATTTGACGTGCAGTTTCCCAGAGTATCAGTTAATTAATAACATATTATACAATAACATATTATACAATAAAATATTATATGACACGCTTAGAAGATATTACCCGTGGTTGTTCGATCCGTGGCATTCTGCCCGAGGGTTTGGCTACGGTCCTCGACGTTAAGTGGCTTGGCACTGTCGCGATCGAAGTCACGTTCAAAGACTCGGCCGGTCGTCTCGGCAACGAGTTGCTTTATCGCGACCGGGAGCCGACGCTTGAAGTTGCGGAGGCAGGCAGGCCGTGGAGTTTCGACGGCGACGGCGCACTTTTCCGTTTGCTGGCCGAAGCGAACCGAATCCGGCTCGCGTATCTGTTTGACCCGCTTCTGGCGGTTCATACTTCCCTTGTCGATCCCCTTCCGCACCAAATCACTGCCGTTTACGGCGAGATGCTCTCCCGGCTACCGCTCCGGTTCCTGCTGGCCGACGATCCAGGGGCCGGCAAAACCATCATGACGGGGCTATTCATCAAGGAGTTAATGGTCCGAGGCGCTCTGCAACGGTGTTTGATCGTTTGCCCCGGCAGCCTTGTCGAGCAGTGGCAGGACGAACTCGACAGCCGGTTCCACCTGCCCTTCGACATCATGACAAATGACGCGGTCGAATCCGCACGCACCGGCAACTGGTTCAGCGAGAACGCTTTGATCATTTGTCGTCTCGACAAGCTCAGCCGCGACGAGGACACCCAGGCCAAGCTACAGCAGACCGACTGGGACTTGATCGTCTGCGACGAAGCTCACAAGCTTAGCGCCACATACTTCGGCAACGAGGTCAAATACACGAAGCGTTACCGGCTCGGGCAGCTTCTCTCGACGCTGACCCGCCATTTCTTGCTGCTGACAGCAACGCCGCACAGTGGGAAAGAGGCCGACTTTCAGCTATTCCTGGCTTTGCTCGATGGAGACCGCTTTGAAGGGAAATTCCGCGACGGCGTGCATGTTTCGGATTCCTCGGACTTGATGCGACGGCTCGTTAAGGAGCAACTGCTCAAGTTTGACGGCACGCCGCTTTTCCCGGAACGCCGCGCATACACGGTCAAATACGCCCTGTCGGATGGCGAAGCCGAGCTCTACAAGCTGGTAACCGATTACGTTCGCGAGGAATTCAACCGGGCCGAGGCGTTGGAAAATGCTGGCAGCAAAGGAACCGTGGGATTCGCGTTAACCATCCTGCAGCGCCGGCTCGCGTCGTCGCCCGAAGCCATCTACCAATCCCTCAAACGCCGCCGGGAACGGCTGGAGAAGCGACTTCGCGAAGAGCAGCTTCTCAAGCGCGGTGCCGAGGTCCGGGTCGATATGAACGCGGACTTGCCGGTACTGTCGACCGATGAGCTTGACGATCTCGACGATGCCCCCGATGCCGAAGTTGAGGCGACGGAAGAACGCGTCGTCGATTTGGCGTCTGCCTCCCGCACCATCGCAGAGTTGCGGCTTGAAATCGCACAGCTTCAAGACCTGGAGCGCGTCGCTTTGCGTGTAAGGCAATCCGGAACCGATCGCAAGTGGGATGAGCTGTCCCGGCTCTTGCAGAACAACTCGGCGATGTTCGACGCCGATGGGCATCGACGTAAGCTCGTCATCTTCACCGAGCACCGCGACACCCTCAATTATCTTTCCGAACGCATCCGGGCACTCCTCGGACGGCCCGAGGCAGTCGTCATCATTCATGGCGGCGTCGGCCGCGAGGATCGGCGCAAGGCCCAGGAGGCATTCACGCATGACAAGGAAGTCGAAATCCTCCTCGCCACGGACGCTGCGGGAGAGGGAATCAACCTGCAACGCGCTCACCTTATGGTCAACTACGACCTGCCCTGGAATCCGAACCGCTTGGAGCAACGCTTCGGTCGCATCCACCGCATCGGCCAAACCGAGGTCTGTCACTTATGGAATCTCGTGGCCAAGGATACGCGCGAAGGCGAAGTCTACTTGCGTTTGCTGGACAAACTCGACGAAGAACGAAGCGCCCTCGGCGGGCAAGTGTTCGACGTCCTCGGCCAGCTCACCTTTGAAGATCGGCCGCTCCGCGACCTGTTGCTCGACGCCATCCGCTACGGCGACGATCCCGAAGTGAAGGCCCGCCTTTTCAAGGTTGTCGACAAGGCGCTCGACCGCCAGCACCTTCGGGAGCTGGTCGAGAGTCGCGCCCTGACACACGATTCGATGGATGTCACGAGGGTTCGGCAAATCCGCGAGGACATGGAACGGGCCGAGGCCCGCCGGCTTCAGCCGCACTTCATCGCATCGTTTTTCATCGAGGCGTTCAAGCTGCTGGGCGGGACCATTCACGAGCGGGAGCCGAAGCGCTTCGAGATCAAGCACGTCCCCGCCGTCATTCGCCATCGTGACCGGGAAATCGGACGCGGAGAAGCCGTTCTCTCGCGCTATGAGCGGATCACCTTCGAGAAGAGCCTCATCAGCCTTCCCGGCAAGCCGCTCGCTGGCTTTGTCTGCCCCGGCTATCCGTTACTCGATGCCACCCTCGACCTGATCATAGAACGGCATCGCGACTTACTGAAACGAGGGACGATTCTTGTTGACGACACCGATGAGACCGACCGGCCTCGCGCTCTGCTCTTCCTGGAACACGCCATCCAGGACGCCCGCGCCGACCGCGCCGGCAATCGCCGCGTTGTATCCAAGCGGATGCAATTCGTCGAAATCGATGCCGACGGACAGGCATCGAACGCCGGTCCGGCCCCGTATCTCGACTACCGGCCGCTGACGGCCGAAGAAGTTGAGGCCCTGAAGTCGTTCCAAGCTCCCGAATGGATAAAGAGCAGCCTGGAATCCATGGCCATGGAACACGCCGCCTTGCATCTTGTGCCGCGGCACTTGGGCGAACTGCGACACCGCAAGGAAGAGCTGATCGACAAAACGAAGGCCGCGGTGCAGGATCGGCTCACCAAGGAGATCAACTACTGGGATCACCGGGCCGCTCAATTGAAGGACCAGGAGCTGGCAGGCAGGGTCAACGCCAAACTCAACTCCGGCCTGGCTCGGCAACGTGCCGACGAATTGGCCAGCCGGTTGCAGAAGCGGCTCGCCGAACTGGAACAGGAACGCAAACTTTCGCCCCTACCGCCGGTCGTGCTCGGCGGCGCGATGATTGTCCCCGTCGGGTTGCTCCGCACGCTCAGCGGAAAAACAACCGCCGTTCCGACCTTTGCCCAGGACACGGAACGCTCGGAAATGCTCGCGATGAATGCCGTCATGCAAGCGGAGCGGCAGTTAGGATACGTTCCCAGGGACGTGAGCGACCAGAATCTTGGATACGACGTGGAGTCTTCCATCCCCGGCACTGGCACCTTGCGGTTTATCGAGGTCAAGGGCCGCGTGGTGGGGGCACAGACCGTCACGATCACCAAGAACGAGATTCTCACAGCGCTGAACAAGCCCGATGAGTTCTATCTCGCCATCTGCATGGTTGATGGCGACCGGGTCGATGTCCGTTATGTCCGTCAGCCCTTTGAGAAAGAACCGGATTTTCAAGCAACGAGTGTCAATTATGACCTGGTCATGCTGTTGGCCCAGGCCCAGGAGCCGGCATGACCGTACCGAAACAGCAACTTCAGGAATGGCTGAGCGCCAAGGAGGATGAGCACCTCGAATTCAAAGAGGCGAAAGCCAACTTTCATTTCGACAAGCTCGTCAAATACTGCGCTGCGCTCGCAAACGAAGGCGGCGGGTCGATCATCCTGGGCGTGACCGACAAACCACCCCGCCGAGTGGTCGGCAGCACAGCGTTCGCGGAATTGGGACGAACCAAGGCCGGTCTGATCGACAGGCTGAGACTCCGCATCGAGGCCACAGAGATCGCTCACCCCGATGGCCGTGTGCTGATCTTCACCGCCCCCTCGCGGCCGATCGGCATGCCCGTCGCGGTCGAAGGTGCCTAGTGGATGCGGGCCGGGGAAGACCTCGCCCCGATGACGCCCGACATGCTGCGCCGGATTTTCGATGAGGCCGCCCCCGACTACTCCGCGGAGACCTGCCGGAACGCCACGCACGCCGACCTGGACCCGGCCGCCATTGAGTCGCTACGCAGCCGATGGGCCAGGCATTCCGGCAATAAGGCTCTGGCGAAGCGATCAGTGGATAAGCTGCTACGGGATGCAGAGCTGATTCTGCCAAACGGTGTCACCTACGCAGCACTTATTCTGCTCGGCACCCGTGCCGCGCTTGGCCGCTTCCTGGCCCAGGCGGAAGTCATCTTCGAGTACCGCTCGAACAAACGACCCGGCCCCGCCAATCAGCGGGAAGAGTTCCGTCAGGGCTTTTTTTTGTTCTACGACCGAGTCTGGGAGCTGATCGATCGGCGGAATGACATGCAGCACTTCCAGGAACGCTTCGTGATGCATCCCGTGCCCACCTTTAGCGAGATTGCGGTTCGCGAGGCGCTGCTGAATGCGGTCAGCCACCGCGACTATCGCCACCCAGGTTCGGTGTTTGTTCGCCAGTTCCCTCGTCACATCGAGATCGTCAGCCCCGGTGGCTTTCCGCCAGGGATCACGCCGGACAACATCCTTGACCAGCAATTGCCCCGCAACCGCCGCATCGCGGAGACCTTCGCCCGGTGCGGGCTGGTCGAACGGTCGGGACAGGGAGCAGATCGGATCATGGAAGAATGCGTCCGCCATGGCAAACCGTTGCCGGACTACTCGCGTTCTGACCCTCATCAAGTTTGGCTGACGCTCGACGGAGAGATTCGAGACGAGAACTTCCTGAAGTTCCTGGAGCGGGTCGGTCAGGGAACTCTGGATACCCTTGACCCGCACGACTTCCTGATTCTGGGATTGATCGCATCGGGTAAGCGACTGCCGGCAGAATTGCAGCCGCACGTGCCCCGGCTGCTAGAACTGGGTATCCTGGATCGAACGGGCCATGGCAAGCCGATCCTGGCCAAACGGCTCTATTCGTCGGCGAAAGGAGTATCCGTAAAGGCGGCTGAACGGGAAGCGGTCCGTGAGCGCAACTGGAGGGCTTTGAAAGATCACATTGCCATGCACGCTGGCTGTTCGCTTCACGAGATCATGGCCGCGTTCCCCGAACTCACTCGGAACCGGATTCAGTTTTACCTGAAGCAGCTCCGTTCGGACGAGTTGATCCATCCATCCGGGACGACCAAGTCTGCTCGATGGTTTCCTGGGCCTCAGCCGAAAGCCACGCGAAAGGGCCGGGCATGATACGGACCATTCAACAGGGTGAACGAATTGCGGAAAAGAATGCGGCTGAAACGCAAATCCGCCGCAATTCCTCCCCGTCGCGGAAGCGGCAACCCACGATTTTCCATGGAGTTACGCATCTTCGGATTGCGGCGGAGAATCCAGCACAAACCCAAATGCGACCCGAATCACGACCCAATTCGGTACACGAAAGCGAACCCGCCGCATGACGTTACCCTACCGCAAGAAGCTCGTCGAAGTCGCTCTGCCGCTCAAGGCCATCAACGAGGCTTCGGCACGGGAGAAGTCCATTCGGCATGGGCATCCCAGCACCCTGCACCTGTGGTGGGCGCGGCGACCGCTAGCGGCGTGCCGCGCGGTGCTGTTTGCGTCGCTAGTGGATGACCCGGACAGTGATCCGGTTTACCGGAAGGCGGACGGGACGGTCGATGAAGACCGAGCCGGCGTCAAACGGGCAGAGTTGTTCAACCTCATCGAAGAGCTCGTCCAATGGGACAACTCGAACAACCCCCGGGTAATCAACGCAGCCCGCGCCGAGATTGCCCGGTGCGTGGCATCGCGGAAGATCGAACTGGGAGAATTCCAGAAAGACACGATCATCTTCGGCCACGATAAAGGGCAGGCGCATCCCAAGGGGCCGGTGTCGGGTGAAGGCGTCACCGCGTGGGAAGTGCTGCTCATGAAGGCCCGGCCACTGGTCGTGAATGCCTTCCTGGCCGAGTATGCCCCGCCAGTGCTCGATCCGTTCTGCGGCGGGGGGTCGATTCCGCTCGAGGCACAGCGGCTGGGACTGCGGGCGTATGCCTCGGACCTGAATCCCGTGCCGGTGCTCATCACCAAGGCCCTCATCGAGATACCTCCGAAATTCGCCGGCCGACCGCCGGTCAACCCCGAATGGCAAGCGAAGTCCGACGCCCAGAAGGCGGCAACGGTCTGGCAGGGTGCTCAGGGCTTGGCCGAGGATGTCCGCTATTACGGCAAGTGGATGCGAGACGAAGCCGAGAAGCGGATCGGCCACCTGTATCCCAAGGTCGAAGTCACCGCCGAGATGGCCCAATACCGCCCCGACTTGATCCCCTACGTCGGACAGCAGCTCACCGTCATCGCCTGGCTCTGGGCCAGAACCGTCGCCTCCCCCAACCCGGCCGTTCGCGGTGCCCATGTGCCGCTGGTCGAGTCGTTCTGGTTAT
>JBAUOX010000644.1:0-11615 GCA_049579985.1 Isosphaeraceae bacterium
GTTCCGGCTCTTCACGCTCAACAACGAATCGCGCGAGCTGCACGAGTATCGGGTGCGGACCTTCGGGCTCTGCTCCATCTTCGAATCGTTCCTGGCATCCTGCTACCTCGGCCAGGTCAAGCCGGACGAAGACATCTACCGCAACGCCCTGGGAATTGCCGGCTGCGACGTTCGGGAGGGCATCTTCATCGATGATCGGCCAGTCAATGTGGAGACCGCGCTGAAGCTCGATCTACGGGCAATCAGGTTTCAGGACCTCGAGCAGCTCCGCGCGGCGCTGGTAGACTTCGGGATCAAGGCATGAGAATGAGCCCGCGGTCGGCAGCTCGCCCGATCGACATGGACAGAAATGTTCACTCAATAACACAAATTGAATCGTCCACTGGTTCCCCGGCCCGGTTCCGATCGGAACCCGTGATCCTCATGAACCTCAGGGAGTCGACAAGCACATGACCTCCGAAAGGAATGTAAAGCAGCCCGTCTCCTCGGCAAAGGACCCGCTGGATACGCTCTCGATCAACACGATTCGCACGCTCTCCATGGACGCGGTCCAGCAGGCAAACTCGGGACACCCCGGAACGCCGATGGCCCTGGCCCCGGTGGCGTACGTCCTCTGGCAGAACCACCTACGCTACGATCCCGAAGACCCGGTCTGGCCCAACCGCGATCGCTTCGTGCTCTCGGTGGGGCACGCCTCGATGCTGCTTTACTCGCTCTTGCACCTGGCCGGCGTCAAGTCGGTGAACAAGGACTATGAGATCCTCGGCACGCCGTCGGTCTCGCTCGACGACATCAAGAAGTTCCGCCAGTTGCACAGCAAGTGCCCCGGGCATCCCGAATACCGCCTGACCTCGGGGGTCGAGACGACGACCGGCCCGCTGGGACAGGGCGTTTCCAACTCGGTCGGAATGGCCATTGCCGAGCGCTGGTTGGCCGCCCACTTCGACCAGCCAGGCTTCGAGGACCTGATCGATTTCCGCGTCTACGCCCTGTGCAGCGACGGCGACATGATGGAAGGCATCTCGCACGAGGCCGCCTCGCTCGCCGGCCACCTCAAGCTGTCCAACCTCTGCTGGGTGTACGACAACAACCGGATCACGATCGAGGGCAAGACGGATCTCACCTTCAGCGAAGACGTGGCCGAGCGGTTCATGGGCTACGGCTGGAATGTGACCAGGGTGAGCGACGCCAACGATCTGGAGCTGCTGGAACGGGCCTACGAGACCTTTCTCGAGACCCATGACCGGCCGACCTTGATCATCGTTGACAGCCACATCGCCTGGGGCGCCCCCCACAAGCAAGATACCCACGCCGCCCATGGCGAGCCCCTGGGCGAGGACGAGGTCCGGCTGACCAAGAAGTTCTACGGCTGGCCGGAGGACGCGAAATTCCTGGTTCCCGAGGGCGTCTACGATCACTTCAAACAGGGCATCGGCCGTCGCGGCAAGGAGCTGCGCGATGCCTGGTTCGCCCGGCTCGTGCAGTACAAGGCAAAGTACCCGGAGCTCGCCCTTCACCTTGACCAGATGCAGCATCGCCGGCTTCCCGACGGCTGGGACAAGGGCTTGCCCACGTATCCGGCGGACCCCAAGGGAATCGCCACGCGCGTCTCGTCGGGCGAGGTCCTCAATGCTCTGGCCAAGAACATCCCCTGGCTGATCGGCGGTTCCGCGGACCTGGCCCCCTCCACCAAGACCAGGCTGACGTTTGAGGGAGCCGGCGACTTCGAGGCCGGCAGCTACGGCGGGCGGAATTTCCATTTCGGCATTCGCGAACAGGCGATGGGGGCGATTCTCAACGGCATGTCCACGGTCAAGGTCCGGCCCTACGGCGCCGGGTTCCTGATCTTCAGCGATTACGGCCGGGCACCGATTCGATTAGCCGCCATCATGGAGTTGCCGGTCATCTACGTCTTCACTCATGACTCGATCGGGGTAGGCGAGGATGGACCGACCCATCAACCGATCGAGCAGCTCCCTTCGCTGCGCGCGGTTCCCGGGCTCCTGGTGATCCGACCGTGCGACGCCAACGAAGTTGTCGAGGCCTGGAAGCTCATCGCGCAGCTTCACCACCAGCCCGCGGTGCTCATCCTGTCCCGCCAGAACCTCCCCACCCTGGACCGGACCAAGTACGCCTCGGCCGCCGGCCTGGCGCAGGGGGCTTACATCCTGGCCGACGCGGCCGATGGCAAACCCGACGTGATCTTGATGGGTACCGGCAGCGAGATCTCCCTGTGCGTGGGCGCCCATGAGAAGCTCAAGCAGGAAGGCATCAAGGCCCGCGTCGTGAGCATGCCCTGCTGGGAGCTCTTCGACGATCAGGATGCGGCTTACCGCGACCACGTTCTGCCGTCGGCCGTCACGGCCCGCGTGTCCGTCGAGCAGGCCTCAACCTTCGGCTGGACCAAGTTCGTGGGCGAGCACGGCACGAGCATCGGCATGCGATCCTTCGGCGCCTCGGCCCCGCTCAAGGACCTGCTCGTGGAATTCGGCTTCACCGTCGATCGGGTCGTGGAGGCCGCCAGGCGCCAGTTGAAAAGCGGCACCAGGTAGCGTGATTCACAAGTTTCGAGGGTGCATCCGATCCCTTTTCACGACTCAATCCCGTCGCCGCTGCTCGACGACCCTGGTACAATGAACAAAACGACAGGACGACCAGTGCCGCCTTCGAGATGACGGATCTGCAATGAGGGGAGAGCGAAGCACGCGATGGAGGTCGAGGCGGCGTTTCATCGGCGCTCGATGGGCAAAGCCTTGAGCGCCTGAGAGTCCTGCCTGTTCTTGGAGGCAGGACTTGCAATGAGTCCAGCCACGGGATCAGCGGTGCCCGCGGCGCATTCACGCAAGTAGAGCACGGTGGGGTCGAGGGCCGAGCGCTCGGGGGCGAGCCGGGGGAGAACGCGATTGTAGAGGAGTGTGACGGACGCCTTGGGGCGAAGGCCGCGATGGCGCTCGATCTCGCGGAGGGCGTCGGCCAGCGGCCAGCCCTGGACCACGAAGCGATACAGCCCCATCCAGGCGGGAGAGCGGTCCATGCTGGCGTGGCAGTGCACCAGGACCGGCCAGGTGGAGGGGTCTTGGGCCAGCGTCAAGGTCTGGGCGATGAAGCTCTCGCCCGAAGGGTCGTCGCCTGGGTTGTTGCCGACGTAATTCAGACCATGCTCGCGGGCAAAGCGAACCTCATCAGGCAAGAGAGGACTGCGCTCGGGAGTGTGCTCGGGAAACAGGTTGATGATCGTCCGGAAATGATGCCGCTCTTGGGCCAGCTCGAGTCCCTGGTAGGTGGGCATGGCGCTGAGATAGATGCGGCCAGGGACGACCTCGCGCAGGCGATGGAGCGGACGCTGGTGCCACAAGATGCCCCGGCCCGTGAAATCCAGGCCAAGCCAGAGCAACACGAGACCCGCGCCGATCGCGCCCCGGGACCAGCCTGCCGGCGCCTGGGGAAGAACCCGGAGCAGGGCCAACGCCCAAGCCAGCAAACCCCAGACGTAGAGCCAGCGCGGCCAGAAGCCGATCGGCTCGTGGTCGACCCAGCCGACCTGCCGCAAGAGGATCAGGGCGGTTGACACCACAATCAGCCAGGCAATCCCGTGATTGCGGGCCTTTTTCCGGAGTGTGTCGATTGGCCCTTCACCGACGCACCAGAGGATCAATACAAACAGACCCGCGGCCGCGCCCGCGAGGATCAGACGAATTGCCCAGGGCGCATCAGAATTCAAGATCGTTCGCCAGCCCAGGCCGTGCCAGCCGTCCATCAGCGGGCCGGGAGTCGCGGCGTGCCAGAATCCGGCAAGGGAAAGGGCCATCGCTGCGAGCCAGGGGCGTTTCCGCAAGCCCCGGAAAAGGCCCCATCCCGAGAGCACGATGGCTGCGGCGGCCACATAAACGGCGATGTGGTCGATCGTGTCGCCCGGCTCGGCGAACCGGTAGGCGGGCGGTGGATACGAGTTGAAAGTGGGGCGAACCACGCGAGGGAACTCGGGGTCGATGTCGGACTCGAAGTCAACGACGTACCAGACTGCGGGCAGTGTCGCCAGGGCGAGCACGAGCCAGGGCCAGGTCCGGGTGCGCCATCCTTGCGCGGGTTTTGACATGATTACTGGGCGCTCCACAGAATTTACTTGGCAGGCCTCCTTTGTCAGGCAGCCCTGTCCTCGGTGTGCGTTATATCACGAAGCGCGTGTTCTGCGAAGACTTCCGTCTCGACCCGGCCCTTGCCGGAACGAATACCGAGGCGAACCAGCAGGCGACGGCGCAGCTCGCGGAAGGGGCGAGCAACCAGGCGGTGGGCGCGGATCCACCAGGGAATGCGCTTCTGCATCTCGATCGAATCAATTCCGCACTGATCGGGCCGGCAGCGTGCCCAGTGCTTCATCAGATGGTATTGGTCGCTCCGCGCGAAGATCCGGAAGAGCGGTCCAGAGGGCAGCCACGCCGGCCAGGCCAGGCTGATCTGGAAGTCGATGAGACAAGGCTCGCCACGCTCGCTGACGATGATGTTCTCACGCTTGTGGAGGTCAACATACACGGTCCGACGCTTGTGCATTTCCTCGAGCAGGCGATTCAGATCATGAAAGAACGTGTCAGAAACCACCTCGCGGTTGCCCAGGGGATGGCCGGCGACGTACTCGCGGGCGACGGCATGGCGGAGGACCGGTCCAGCGACGCGAACCGGGCCCGCCAAAGCCGGAATCCCTTGCAGACCGGCCAGTTGCTCCAGCAGCGTTCGCTCGTTCTTCGCCGTCCGGCGGCCCAGCCAACCGAGCGGTAGACCAAGAACGGGCGCTTGACGATGAAGCTTGACCACCCGCAAGACGCCCTCCGGGTTTTCATACAAAGCCGTGGCCGCCCAGGAATCATGCTTGAAGAGTTCTCGCAGGCGATGCGGAACTCCGGCGATTTGCAAGCTCTCGGGCGGAGACTCAAGCCCCAGAGCTTTCAACCACTTTGGTCGAGGCTTGACCTTGGACTTGCTGGAGAGCGCATGCGTGGGCACTGTCATTGTGCGTCCTGACAAACCGAGATTTCTGTGAAGCCTGCGATACTTATCCTGATGCTTCGGTCTTTGCGGACGGGGTGCTTGAGTGAAAAACACACGAGCCGCATTCAGGACGTTGTTCGCTGGTTCAGACGTCTTGCTCGGATCCGGACAAGGATGGGCGGAGAGGGGGGTGAGGCGGATCGGGCGCGGCCAGGTTGGAACGAGGCATGGTGGGATGAAACGGCACCGGGGCTTCAGCGGGAGGCCCCAGCAGCCAGCGGGCCAGCCTTCCACGCTTCAGGTCGGGACGGATCAGGCAGGTGGGCCGATCGAGGTCTGTGAGAATCCCCTGGGCGGCGAGGTAGCCGCTGCGGACCGCGCCCTCCATCGTCGCCGGCCAGCCGGTATCGGTCCAGTCACCGGCCAGGAAGAAGCCGTCAACCGGTGTCCGTTGAGGGGGCCGCAACCGGTCCACGCCCGGCCGGACGGCGAAGGTCGCCCCGTGCTCGGTCACGACCCACCACCGCAGCAGGCGGGCCTCTCGTGCCACTGGCCAGATCTCGGCCAGGTCGGCGAGGACGGCGTCGCGGATCGTCACCTTGTCGAGCGGAAGCAGGTCGTAAGAGGCGCTGATCACCACTTGAAGATATTGACTGTCGTGGCTGGACGATCCAGGTTCGGAGCCCGCAGGGGTGGACGATCGGGGGGCCGCTCGTCCCTGGATGGCCGTGTGATTGAATATCCACTGGACCAGGCGGCCGGGCGTCACCACGTGGTCGAACGGGCAGACCGGGCGATCAAACCAGAGATGGATTCCCGTAATGGGCGAGGACTTAAGCATTTCGACACCGAGCAGATCGGGAATCCTGGTGATCAGGGAGTCGGCGAGCAGTCCGTGGACGCGATCGAACGAGACGGCCAGAACCACGAAGTCAGCAGCCAGCGGCGAGCCCGTGCGAAGGACCACTTCCCGGAGGGTGCCATCCTCGTCGCAATCGATTGCGCGGACACCCGTCGTCAGACGGACCTCGACGCCATGCTCGCGCAGCCATTCCTCCAGGCGAGAGCCGTAGAGCTCACCCAGTGGAACCAGGGGGAGTTCCATCTGAGACCCGGTCCGGGTGCTCAGGAATCCATCGACGAACACCTTGCGGGCATGGCCAAAATCCATCTGGTCGAGCTGTTCGTTAAGGGCAGAGACCAGCACGGTGGACCAGAACAGGTCGATCGTGCGAGCACTCTGCCGATGCCTGCGCAGCCAGTCGGCGAACGATTCGCCCGGCCGCTCGTCGGGGCCGAGCGCCAGGCAGGCCAGGCCGTAGCCGACCCGCAGCTTATCTCTCCAGCTCAGGTAGCTGGCGCTCAGGAAACTCTCGGTCAAGTGGAACGGAGCGGGACCCAGTCCGGCCCGGAGCCGCGAGACCCGCCCCTCGGGACCAAGAAACACGACGGCCGGCTCACGGCGAAAGAGGTCGGCGACACCCACTCGCCGGCAGAAATCGGCCAGGTTTGTGCAGCATGCCATGCTGACATGCTGGCAGTTGTCCACCAGCTCGCCGGTGACCGGGTCAGTGAACGAGCTGGCTCGGCCGCCCAGCCTGGGCCGGCTTTCCAGGAGCGTGATCCGCAGCCCGCGACCGACAAGTCCCGACGCAGCGGCCAGGCCCGCCAGGCCGCCACCGACGATCACCACATGAGGAGGGGGGGGCTTGTGTACCAGCGACATCAGACCAACGAGAGGCTCTGAGCTCAAGGAACGAGAGTAGGTGATTGCACGATCGGCTGGCGGAGGAACCGCTGGGGCAGAGATCGCAAGGCAATTGCGGCTTTTCGCCAGGTGGGAACCGCTACCCGGGTGTTCAGTACGTTGTAATCGCGTTGGGCGATCTCGTCGAGCAAGGCCCGGTAGACTCCCACGATGGTCAGGAGCACGGGCCGGCCGACCGGGTCGACCAGCGGCGCCAGTTCCCTCGCCTGCTCGTAATAAGCCACAGCGCGTTGTGCCTGAAAGGCTAGCAGATCGTGGAGCCCACGGCTGGGCCGGTCGGCGTCCAGCTCACGCGGTTCGACGCCGAACCTGGCCATCTCGTCCTGGGGAAGGTAGACACGTCCGTTGCGGGCATCCTCGCGGACGTCGCGCAGAATGTTGGTGAGCTGCAGTGCGATGCCGCAAGCCTCCGCCAACCGCTCGGCCCTTCCGCCGTCGGATCGGTAACCCCAGATGTGAATGCAGCAGAGCCCGACGACCGAAGCGACGTGATAGCAATAATCGACCAGCTCATCGAAGCTGGCGAACGGCCGCGGCTGCACGTCCATCGAGACCCCTTCGATCACCGCGTTCAGCAGCGAGGGCGAGATCCCCCAGCGGGAGACCGTGTCGGCCAGAGCGAGCAACCCCGGCCACGCCACCGCCTCTGCCGCCAGTGCCGCGTCCAGCTCGGTCTGCCACACCCGGAGCGCTGCTTCCTTCTCCTCGGCGCTGCCGGTACCATCGGCCAGGTCATCAGTATGCCGCATGAACGCATAAAGCGCGTACATCGACTGGCGGCGGGCACGGGGTAGTAGGCGGAAGGCGAAATGGAAGTTCCTCGCCTCTCGCTGCGCGATCTTGCCGCAGAACTGATAGCTGGCCGCAAGTGTGGGTTCCATCCTCACCGGGGACTCTCCAGAGGGCGCGGCGCGGTACTCGAGGTTGAGGTTATTGCCGGCTCCCGGGAAACCGCGGCCGAAATCGAGCTTGACCGAGCGGTCCTCCGACGACCCCCGATTCGAGCCGTTCCGAGGCCGACCAGGGCACGTCCCAAGAGCCCGATCTTGGTCCATCGAGACAGGGCGGGGCGGCCGCTCAGGACGTCGAAACCGCGGGCTTCGATCCGATCCAGTATCGCCAGGCCGCCCCGCGAGAACAGGTCGATATCGACGGCCAGCGCACCGGGAATCCTCGGCGCCAAGGCACGCCCCTGGTCGAACAGCGCGCGCGTTCGCTCGACCTCGAACCTCATCAACTCGGCGAAAGCCGGTGTGAACCTGAGCGCCTTCAGATCGGACTCGGGATAGCCGAATTGCTCGCGATCCTCGCGCGGCAAGTAGATCCGACCGATGGCCAGGTCGCGTGCCACGTCCTGCCAGAAGTTCGCAAGCTGCAGCGCAGTGCACGTGGCGTCGGCCAGGCCGGCGTTCTCGGCGGTAGGCGCACCGGCCACATGGAGCACCAGATGACCGACCGGGTTGGCCGATCGCGTGCAATAGTCCACGAGCTGAGAATGGGTCTGGTATTCCGTGACCGTCTGATCCTGCACGAACGCGTCGATGAGCGCCTCGAACGGGTCGATCGGAATCCTGTAGCTCGAGACGGTCTCGGCCAGCGCAACCATGACCGGATGCCGCGCCTGGCCCTGGTACATGGCCCGCAGCTCGCCGCGCCACCATTCCAGAAGCTCGAGCGATCGCGCGGGGTCGCCGATCTCGTCGCCCAGGTCGTCTGACCAGCGGCAAAAGGCGTAGATGCTTTGAAATGCCGGTCGGTGTTCGCGCGGCGTCAGCCAGGTCACCACGCTGAAGTTTTCGTAGTGAGTGGCCGTCAGGTGGGCACAGTAGACGCGGGCTTCGTCGCGCGAGACGCGTTCGGCGGCCTCGGGCCCATAGCGCCGTAAATCGTCCTGGAAAGACATGATCCTGAGATCCTCGCTCTGGCCGACCCCATGCCCCGTTCAGCACAGATTCTACTGGCCTGTGCTGCCGTGTGCCAGACAGGGCGACTGGATCGTTGACCCCTTGATCCAGCGCGGGGACAATCAGCGCAAGTCCGAGCCCAAGGGGAGCTCGCGGGGCGACTGCCGGCAACGCTTGCCGCCTGTCCCGGCCGGACCCTCCTTACACCAGGGAGAAAGAGTCGAATCATGAGCCTGACCCCGACGACGGCGCGGGGGGTTTGAACGCCGGGTCGGGTCTTCGGTGTTTGGTCTCCGCGCTACGGTTGCGCGCGGAACGACTCGGAGGATCCCATGCCCAGTGTTTTTGAGAAGTTACACATTCTTCGACGATGGACCAAGCCAACCGAACCCCCATCTCGAGGTCTGTCACGACTGGCGATCGCGAGATGGGTGTAGCGCCCCTTGCCAGCCCCATCCCCGGGCGTCTAACATGGAGCGTTCGCGTTTTGCTGAAGAGGATTTCGGACCAGGCTGATCCGATCCTCCCGCTTTGTCCTCGATCCGGCAAGGAGCCCATGCAGTACAACCCCGCCAATCCGCTGATCGTGCAAGGGGACCGCACGATCCTTCTGGAAGTGGACAACCCGCTGCACGCCGAGGCCCGCGACACGATCGCGCCCTTCGCCGAGCTGGAGAAGAGCCCCGAGCATATTCACACCTACCGCCTCACGCCGCTCTCGCTATGGAACGCCGCCGCCGCCGGGATGACCGCCGAAGAGATGGTCGCGGGACTCGAGACCTATTCCAAGTTTCCCATTCCCCCGAACTTACCCGCGGATCTGCGAGACCTGGTGAGTCGTTATGGTCGAGTACGGCTCGAGCGAATCGACGGCAAGCTCCGGCTGATCACCAAGGACCAGCCGTTGCTGGAGGAGCTCGCGCGGCAGCGGGGAGTACGCGATTACCTGGGAGAGCGCCTGGATCCGACCAGCTTCGGCATTGACGACGCCCATCGCGGCGTGCTCAAGCAGGCCCTGATCGCCGTGGGCTATCCGGCCGAGGACCTCGCCGGATACACGCCGGGCGCGGGGCTCTTGCTCAACCTCCGGCAAAAGACGCTGACGGGACTGTCGTTTCTGGTTCGCGATTACCAGAAGGGAGCCGTCGATGCCTTTCACGCCGGTGGCGACGTCAAGGGGGGTTCGGGTGTGATCGTCCTGCCCTGTGGCGCAGGCAAGACGATCGTGGGCCTGGCGGCCCTGGCGGCGCTCCAGACCGAGACCCTGGTGCTGACCACCAGCACGACGGCCGTGGAACAGTGGCGGCGCGAGATCCTCGACAAGACCGACATCGACCCGGCGAAGGTCACCACCTACACCGGCGACTCCAAGGCCATCGGGCCGGTCACGCTGGCCACCTACCAGATCGTCACTTACCGGCCCAAGAAAGATGGCGACTTCCCCCACTTTGGCCTGTTCAACCAGCGTGACTGGGGGCTGATCATCTATGACGAGGTCCATCTGCTGCCGGCGCCCGTGTTCCGGATCACCGCCGACATCCAGGCCCGCCGCCGGCTCGGGCTCACGGCCACCCTGGTCCGCGAGGATCACCGCGAGGAAGACGTCTTCAGCCTGATCGGGCCCAAGAAGTATGACGTGCCGTGGCGCGTGCTCGAGTCCAAGGGCTGGATCGCCGAGGCCCAGTGCCATGAGATCCGCCTCGGGCTTCCCGCCAACTTGCGGATGGACTATGCTGTGGCCGAGTGGCGAGACAAGTTCCGCCTGGCGAGCGAGAACCCGGTCAAGGAAGACCTGGTCGAGCTGCTGCTCGAGCGGCACGACGGGCCCGAGGACCGGGTACTGGTCATCGGCCAGTATCTCAAGCAGTTGCGACGGATCGCCGAACGCTGCGACCTTCCCTTGATCACCGGCGCAACCTCGAACGCCGACCGAGAAGACCTGTATGGACGGTTCCGGGCCGGGGCGATCCGCCGGCTCGTCCTGTCGAAGGTCGGCAATTTCGCCATCGATCTTCCCGACGCCAACGTGATGATCCAGGTCTCCGGCACGTTCGGCAGCCGGCAGGAAGAGGCCCAGCGGCTGGGGCGAATCCTTCGTCCCAAGGAAGGACAGAAGCCCGCCTGCTTTTACACGCTCGTCACCCGTGACACCCGCGAGATGGACTTTGCCCATCATCGCCAGCTCTTCTTGACCGAGCAGGGCTATAGCTACGAGATCGTGGACGAATCCGAGCTGACCGCGCGGATCATGGCTCGTTCCGAAGCGGCCGGTTGAGCCGTGAACCCGAGTTCTTCTCACCAGCTTCCTTGAACCGCCGGAACCAGCACCAATGAGCCGCGCGCCATCCCGGATGCCCGTCAAGCTGCACAAGAACGTGACACTCATTCGCACCTCCGAGCCTGTGCTCGCCGAGGAGCTGCTGGCCAGGAAATCACTGGCCAGGCTGGTGCTGGCCCGGCTCTCCGAGAACTTCTTGCTGGTCAAGCCCGACGAGGCCGAGGCCGCGATTGACGAGCTGCGCCGGATGGGCCACGCGCCCCGGATCGTCCGCTAGAGGAAAGGCAGTGATGGCCGCTTTGCCGACCTCCAGCTCTGATCCGGCCGGACCGCCGGCCATCCCTGGCGAGGCCGGCGCCGAGCCGGTCGATCCCCGGCTGGCTTTCCGATCCGCTCTGGCGCGGTATCAGGCCGCCAAGCTTGGGGCGATAGTCCGGCTGCGCAATCTGGAGAGTGATGCGGTTCGACCCAGCACCCTGGCCGCCGAACTGAACGCACAGCTCGATTCCGCGAGTGACGTGGCCGAGCTTCTGGCCAGACTGAGCTTCGGATCCTGCCAGGCCCTGGGCCTCTTCGCGCTGACCGAGACGTCGGTCTGGCCGCTCGCGGGGTTGAGCCATGCCCTGGCGACCCTCGGCGTCGAGCCGAGGTCCGCCATCTTCAACCTGCTCGAGCTGGGCTT
>JBAUOX010000645.1:0-3583 GCA_049579985.1 Isosphaeraceae bacterium
GCGTTGCTGGGCGCGCTGATTGAACTGCTAGTCATGCCAACCCCCCGAAACGCAGGATGAGCCAAACTCGTTAAACAGTAACTCGCGGTCGTTTGCACCCAACCTCTTGCATTCGAGGTAATAAGCGACTTGTGAAAGGCGAAAATCACTAGCCTGCTCATTTTTCAGCAGGCACTTGAAGTCAGGGCGCTTCTTCAGTCTTCTCGATCGAGCAGAATCGTCTGGCTCAGGCTGGTTTGTCGAGTCGGGATCGATCGTGAACGGATAGCTCCCCTCCGGCGAATTTAGCAGCTCTTGATGCACCTTGATCGCAAGCCAGTAGAGCTCTAGATTCAGAGGCTCTTCCGCCACTGGGAGCTGCTCAAGAAGAGCCAGTCGCCGCAGTGCTTGGATAAACACCGCGAGCACGGCTCTTTCATAGCGCGACCATGTTATGGCCGCTGACAATCGGGGACGGTCCATGCATTTCTTCCTTCCTGCTCTCGCTGTCGTTATTGTCAAGCTGTATGGCCAAGAGCATCGTGGCCTCGGCATCACTCCTGGCTGAGGATCTTGTCCAGAGTCTGCGCTCATTTCGCTTGATGATCACGATATCCGAATCCGTTACGATCCGAATGAGACCATCGATATAGACCCTCCGCGCGGTGGTTGGCTGACGTGAGCTCCCCACAAGCCGGTGTAATATTCCCACCCAAGCCTGCTCATCACTCTCGGTTGGTTCTGGCAAAACGTCGTCAATTGTCTCCGTCTGAAAGATTGCCGCGGTCATCGACGACGCTTCAAGCGGGCGAACGATACGCCACCGGAACCGCCCTCCCTGATCTCTCAGGTGCGTCTCCCAAAGATCGACGAAGGTCGAAAGATAGCGGCCCAGCTCATTCTGATCGGCACCGTTGCGTTCAAGGTCAGCCCTCCGTCCGATCCTGGGAAGCTCATCCGGCCAGTCTAAGGGCTCTACCGCGTTGCTGTTCATCCCGCGATAGAAGAAATCGAGTCCAATGCCACAAAGCTCTTCGATTAATTCCCTCTCCTCAGCGCCCAGACCGAAAAGTTCATAGACAGCCTGATCCAATTGGTTTTCGAGGTCACGGATGAGAGCATCACGCTCACGCTTGGGTAATCCTTCGTGGGGAAATAACGTGCCCTCTCCCTCCATCTCTTCCGGAATGTCCCGAAGAGAGTCAACGGCCTCGATGATCCTCCGCGTCAGTGCATCGTCCTTGGGGAACTGGACAGGTAGGCTGTATAGTATTTCTTTCCTCAAGTCGTCGTGCCAGAGTCCCCATGTCCCTGAGGTTAGAAAAAGATAATAACGTGTCAGTGATGACCACAAGATCGCCAATAGGATTTTCGCTTCCTCCTCACTGAAATCCGGCACAGGCGCACAGTAGATAGAATGTCGAAAACAGAAAGGTGCCGTCTCATAGCGAGCAGCGATTTGGCCGCCAGCCGCCCGGTTCTGGTCGATACCCCTCTTTATCAGCAAGCGTGGTCCCTCGTAAATCGACCGCTCACGGCGGCGGTGAACTCGCGTCGGGGGCTTGATGAGTTTGTCTTCAGGCAGCCGGCCGTAACGCTCGAAGGCTGTCGTGGGAAACTCTTTGAATTGGCGCAGCCAGCCGGCCGGGTCCTTCCGCGAGGCTTCCTGGAATCCCACACGCATCCGTTTGCCATCCGGATCGATAACTTGCTGGAACGATGGTACAAGGCGGAGGCGTTTAATCAGCGCCTCATCGCGATGGCCGCCCCACCAGTAAATCTTCCAGAGAGTATCATCACGGAGGTATTCGCTCTGGCTAGCGACGCGTAGGTCCGCCCGGTTGAGAACAACAGCCTGCACTCGCTTTACGAATGCGGTTTCTTTTGCGGACCAATACGCGAAGCGATTATCTTCAGGCGCCGGCTTCTTGTCGAACACCACCGCAGCGAAAGGTGCGATCGACCCCTCGGTCGGCGCCTTGCCTTCCTCCCCCACGCCGCGGAAAAAAGCGTCCCGGACGGCCGCGAAATTGAACACTTTAAGAAGGGTCACATCTTCAAGCCATTGCTGCCGGAACAGCTTGGTGTTCTGGTGTCGTTTGAAGAAGACGCCCGTCGATACGAGCATTCCGGCTCGTCCACCAGAGTGAAGCAGATTTAAGGTCCTGCGAATGAACGTTTGCGACCGCTCTTTATCACCCACTTTCAGCCCGCGTGTATCGCACCAGCCGATGCCGCCATCAGATCGCAATTCCTCGGGCACCGTGGTAAGCGGTGCGCCCCACGGCGGATTGCCGACGACGACATCTGCGCAGTCGGAACTAAACCGCTTGCGGACTATCTCATCCGGGACAGTTTCCTCTACGCGGAATGCATCCTCAGCAAGCAAGATATCAAGGTGTTTCTTCGGATCTTTTCTAGTGCGTGGGCCATAAGTCAGATAAGGGAGCTTGTGCTGCAGGATGTCGGGAGGATCGAGGTAGTGGAGCATCGCGAGGTATAGACTGAATGCCGCCACGCGGATCGCTTCGGGATTGATATCCATCCCAGCGATTTGGTCCCTGAGAATCTCCCGAAGCTCATTCGGGGTAAGAGAGCCGCGCTTCTTACCGACACCGTAACGGACAATCCTACGAAACGCCTCTACCAGGAAAATGCCCGAACCGCAGGCTGGGTCCATCACGCGAGGCTTGTTCTCCAGCAGATCATCCGTAAGTGTCTGCGACAGGACGAAATCCACCAGGGCGCTCGGCGTGTAGTAGCTTCCCTCATCGCGCTTTTTCTTGTTCGCGTGTATCTCTAAACTATAAAATTTTTCATAAATACTGCTGATGAGTTCGATCGGGATGATATCAAAGCGGTAGGCGAAGAAGAAGAGGCTAGGGTCCTGACCGCCTAAAAGAAAGTTGCGCAAAAGCTTCAGGTGCTTTTCGGTTACGGCCTTTTGTTCCTCGCGGTCAACAGGAAACATATCACCATTAAATTCAGTAGCTAGATTCGTGAACAGCGCATACGTGAATGCTTTGTTATTCAGAACCCTGGTATAAAAAACCGGCATCTCGCTCCCATGCTCCAGACTCGCTTCTGGGGCTTGGTCGAGAATTGCATTCCATCTCACTTTGTCGCCAGCAGCGACCCGCCGGAAGTATTTGTCGACGAGAACACCGCGGTCTTCGAGATAGCGGATAAAGATGGAGCGCCCGATTAGTGCATGCGCATATGCCGGTGCGAGCCCCGCCGTGATTAAGGCCGCCCGTACTTTTTCCAGATCTCTCACGAGGGCTCGATCCGCACGATCATCGAACCCGAAGCGAATATCCTCGAACAGTCGACCGGATTCGACTTGGTCACGGCGGTAGCAGTGCAGTTTCTCCTGAACGTCTGCCGTTGCGCGCACCACTTCGAGCAGACGATCATCGAACAAGGGGTCTTCCCCGCGCCGGGCGGGCTTCTTCGTCAGGTTCAGGACCGAGAGCTCACCCGGCCTGGCAAGGAACAGGAGTTGGGGCCTTGCCATGCACCATACCGAGTTAAACCAGCGGAACCACTCTGCGGGGTCATCCGACTCTTGCTGAGCGAAGACGATGACTGGATAGTTGTCTAC
>JBAUOX010000646.1:0-7262 GCA_049579985.1 Isosphaeraceae bacterium
GCGCCTCCGAGGTTACTTCTTCGTAGAACGGAATTCATTCCGTTTTTTCCGTTCCGTTGGTTCCGTTTGAGCGAGCCAATCGATCGGCGGGGAAGAAACGGAATGAATTCCGTTCTACGACTCCCAGACTACCGGGCCCGGGGCCAATGGCGACGGAACGGTCCGCAGGCCAGGCAAGCCGGCGGTCATCGCTGGACTTCAGGTTCGGGGCCGGCTGCGGGCCGGGGAGGCTGCTCCGCGGCCGGGACCTCGGTGGCCTCGCCCTCGCCCTCCGCCTCCGCCTGGCTCTGGGTCTGGCTTTCACCCGCGGTCTCGATCTTGGCGTCGGCCTGGGGCACGGCGTGGAGCTGGAGTACCCGGTCGAGGATGCCGTTGACGAACCGGCTCGATTGGGAGGTACTGTACCGCTTGGCCAGCTCGAGGGCCTCATTGATGGCGACCTTGGCCGGGACCTCGGGGCAGAAGAGCACCTCGTAGGCTCCCAGCCGCAAGATGTTGCGATCGATGGCGGCCATGCGGTCCAGCCGCCAGTTCTCGGCGACCTCCTGGATCATGGCGTCGATCCGGGGCTGATGTTCCCGGACCCCGGCGATCAGGCCCGCGGTGAATTCGGCGAGCTTCTGCTCGCCCAGGGTCCGACGGTCGATGAACTGGTGGACCTCGGTGACGGGCACGCCGGGGTTCTGCTCGATCTGGTACAGCATCTGGAGGGCGACTTCACGGCCTCGGGAGCGTCGCGTCATGATTACTAGCCTCTTCTTCGGGCCCGCGGCGACGACGATGCCCGGCGTGGCACTCCCATTGCCGTCGCGCGGGCCATCCCCGCCTCTGCCGAGGCGAGCCGAGCGGGAGGTCTCGGTGCCTCGTTCCGGTTGCCCGTCCGTCCGTTCCCCGACACCTGAATGATACGCCATCGAGACCCCGATCGGAAAGGCCAGGCGAAGGGTGAGAGAAAACCGATTCCTGGTATGGAGAACCTTACAGCTCGCTGGCCTTCTTCAGCTTTGCTGACTTGCCCCGGCCCAGGATCGCCGCCACGGCCTTGGTCAGGAAGGCGTCAAAGGCGGGGGACTCGAAGTCGGCCGCGGAATGGGCGGTGATGGTGATCTCCTGCATCGGGCCGGCGTTGGTTGCGACCTTGATCCGTGGGGCGTCGCTGAGCACGGGCGTCGGGCTCTCATGGAAGGCGACGAGCTCGAGCGCGTTTTCCAGCGTGCCCGACTTGAACGTGTTGCGGGGGACAAAGAAGCGGAGGGTGACGACCCACTCGCCCGAGGTTGTCGCGTGGAAGAAGGGAAAGCTGTTTTTTTTCTGCCCCGCGGTGCAGTCGATCCGCACCACGCCGCGCTCGGACCAATCGGTCGGGGCGAAGCAGCCGGCACCCAGCTTCTCGACGCGATCGACGATGAGCTCGAGAATCCGGCCGTCCCAGCGCGCGGGGCGGCCGTTGCGGGCGACGCGATCGCGGGTATGCCACTTACGGCCATCGATCTCCCAGGGGGCCTGGGCTGAAGAAGAAGACTCGGCCGCCGGCTCGGCCTGGCGCTTGCCCTTTCTTGCCTCTTTTTCAACGGTTCTGGGCTGGACCTTGTCGTTGCTTGACTTTGCCGCTTCGAGCGCCTTGCGGGCGGCGGCCTTGGGGTCGAACTTGGGCCGCTCTGCGAAGGGACCGGTGGCGAGCAGGCCCTGGAGAAACTTCGCCGTGTGGCTGCGGGGGTTCCGCGCGACTTCGTCGGGCGGGCCCTCGGCGACCAGCTCGCCACCGCCGGCACCGGCCTCGGGCCCGAGGTCGAGGACCCAGTCGGCCGTCTTGATCACCTCGAGATTGTGCTCGATGATGACCACGGTGTTGCCCAGGTCAGCCAGACGGTGAACCACTTCCAGCAGCTTCTTGACGTCGTCGAGATGCAGTCCCGTGGTCGGCTCGTCGAGGATGTAAAGGGTCTTGCCCGTGTCCGGACGCGACAGCTCGGCGGCCAGCTTGACGCGCTGGGCCTCACCGCCAGAGAGCGTGGGCGCGGCCTGGCCCAGGGGAATGTACCCCAGGCCCACGTCGTGCAGGGTCTGCAAGATCCGGCGAATTCGCGGCACGCTGCCGAAGAGTTCGAGCGCCCCGTCGACCGACATGTCGAGCACGTCGGCGATGGTCTTGCCGTGGAACTTGACCGCCAGCACCTCGGGGGTGAACCGCGCGCCGCCACAGGCGTCGCAGGTGATCCAGACGTCGGGTAGGAAGTGCATCTCGATTCGCTTCTGCCCGGCCCCCTCGCAGGTCTCGCACCGGCCGCCTGCCATGTTGAAGCTGAACCTGCGCGACGTGTAACCGCGGACCTTGGCCTCGGGAAGCTTGGCGAAGAGCTCGCGAATCAAGTCGAACACCCCGGAGTAGGTGGCCGGGGTCGAGTTGGGCGTCGACCCCAGGGGCGTCTGGTCCACGCTGATCACCTTGTCGATGCGGTCCAGGCCCTCGATGGCCTCATGGGCCCCGGGGGTAAGCCCGGCGCGATGCAGGGTCTTGGCGGCGGCCCTCCAGAGGATGTCCTCGACCAGCGAGCTCTTGCCCGAGCCGCTGACCCCCGTCACGACCGTGACCACTCCCAGCGGGATGCGGACATCCAGGTCTTTGAGATTGTTCTGCCGCGCGCCGCGAATCACGATCGCCGGCACGCCGGCCGCGGCACTGGCTGGCCTGCGGTTGGTCGGCACCATGATCGCGGCTTTGCCGCTGAGGTATTGCCCGGTTAGCGACTTCGCCGCGGCCTTGACCTTTTTCGGCGGGCCGGAGGCGGTGATCGTGCCGCCGAATTGCCCCGAGCCGGGCCCGAAATCGATGAGGTGGTCGGCCGACTCGATGATCTCGCGGTCGTGCTCGACCAGGACCAGCGTGTTGCCCAGGTCGCGCAGGTGCCGCAGCGCTCCCAGCAACCGGGAATTGTCGCGCGGATGCAGGCCGATTGTTGGCTCGTCGAGCACATAGAGCACGCCGGTCAGTCCGCTGCCGATCTGGCTGGCCAGCCGAATGCGCTGGCTCTCACCGCCAGAGAGCGTGGGAGTGCCGCGGGCCAGGCTCAGATAGTCGAGGCCGACATCGACGAGGAAGGTCAGCCGGTCGCGGATCTCCCGCACGAGGTCGCCGGCGATGTGCCTCTCGTCGTCGGTCAGCCGCAGCCCCTTGAAAAAATCGAGCGCCGCCCCGAGCGGCCAGCGGCTGATCTGGTCGAGGGTATGGCCGTGGAACCGAACGGCCGCCGCGTCGTCGCGCAGTCGGGCGCCCATGCAGACAGCGCAGGGGACGTCATCGACCATCCCTTGAAGCTTCCAGCGGTGGACGAACGAGACCCGCGCGGCCTCCTCGATGGCCGGGAACAGGCCCTTGTACTGAAAGGAGAACCCCGGCTGGGCCGCCGCCAGGTCGGGCGGCACGGCGTACCAGGTGTCGCCCGCACCGTGGAGGATAATCCGGCGGTGCCGGCCGTCCAGGTCGTCGAAAGGGGTGTCCAGGTCGATTCCCTCGGCCTGTGCCAGGGCCGCGATCATCCGGCCGAAAAGGGGGTTCGCGTCGATGCCCGGCCAGACGTCCACAGCGCCCGCGCGGAGGCTGCGCCTGGGGTCGGGCACCAGGACAGCCGGGTTGGCCCCATGCTGCGTGCCCAGGCCCTCGCAGACCGGGCACCAGCCGAGCGGGCTGTTGAACGAGAAGTGGTGCGGCGACAGCTCTTCGAAGCTGCGTCCGCAACGGTCGCACGAACGATGCTGGCTGTAACGGTCCACATGCCAGTGGGGCTCGTTGTCAGGGTCGCCGACCCGTGCAACATGGAGCACCCCCTTGCCCAGGTCGAGCGCCGATGCGACGGAGTCGGCCAGGCGAGAGCGCGTTGATCGGCGCACGACCGCCCGGTCGATCACCACCTCGATCCGGTGCTTGCGGCGGTGGCTCAGCTTGGGTGGGCTGTCCAGCTCGATCGACGTGCCGTCCACGCGGACGCGGGCAAAACCCGAGGCTCGCAGCTCGTCCCAGAGCGCCTCGAAGGCCTCGCCGTCGCGCCGCTCGACGGGTGCCATGATGAAGACCTTCGTTCCCTCGGGCAGGTGGAGGATCTTCTCGACGATCTCGTCGGCGGTCTGGGTGCCGATCGGAATGCCGCAGCCCGGGCAATGGGGATGCCCCAGCCGGGCCATGAGGATGCGCAGGTAGTCGTGAATTTCGGTGACCGTGCCGACCGTCGAGCGCGGGCTCTTGCTGGTCGTCTTCTGCTCGATGCTGATCGCCGGCGAAAGCCCGCTGATCCGCTCGACCCGGGGTTTCTGGAGCGGGGCCAGGAACTGGCGGGCGTAGCTCGAGAGGCTCTCGACATACCGCCGCTGGCCCTCGGCGTAAAGCGTGTCGATGGCCAGCGAGCTCTTGCCCGAGCCGGAAGGCCCACTGCAAACGGTCATCTTGTGCCGGGGGATGTCCAGGTCGATGCCCTTGAGGTTGTGCTGCCGCGCGCCCCGCACGGCGATGGCGTCCAGACCCTCCTCGGATGAAGCCGATCCGCGGTTGCCGGCGCTGCGCTGACCCGCCTTGCTGACCGCGGCCGTGCCGACGCGGCGGGAATGATCGGGATGCAGGGCCCGCCTCAGGGCCGCCCCCGTGTGGCTGGCGGCGACCTGCGCCACCTGCTCCGGCGTTCCCTGGGCGATGATCCGGCCCCCGTCCTCGCCTCCCTCCGGCCCCAGGTCGATGATCCAGTCGGCCGTCTTGGCCACGTCGAGGTTGTGCTCGATGACGACCACGGTGTTGCCCTGCTCCTTGAACCCGTGGAGCACCTCGAGCAGCTTCTTGACGTCGGCGAAGTGCAGCCCCGTGGTCGGCTCGTCGAGGATGTACAGCGTCTTGCCGGTGCTCCTCTTGACGAGCTCGCGCGCCAGCTTGATGCGCTGGGCCTCGCCGCCGGAGAGCGTGGGCGAGGGCTGGCCCAGCTTGATGTAATCGAGGCCGACATCGTGCAGGGTCTGCAGCATGGTCGCGATCTTGGGCACGTTGGCGAAGTGCTCGAGCGCCTCCTGAACGTCCATGTCCAGCACATCGCTGATACTCTTGCCCTTGAACCGGACGTGCAGGGTCTCGCGGTTGAACCGCTTGCCCTCGCAGACCGGGCACGTGACCCAGACGTCGGCCAGAAAATCCATCTCCAGGCGGTTGGAACCATTACCCTCGCAGGCCTCGCAGCGGCCGCCGGGAACGTTGAAGCTGAACCGGGCCGGCTGGTAGCCCCGGGCGCGGGCCTCGGGCAGCTTCGTGTAGAGATCGCGGATCCGGTCCAGCAGCTTGATGTAGGTGGCCGGGTTGGAGCGGGGAGTGCGGCCGATCGGCGACTGGTCGATGTCGATGACCTTGTCGAGCTGGTCGATACCTTCGATCCGCTCGTGGGCGCCGGGCGCGCCCTCCGCGCCGTTGAGGTCGCGCGCCAGGGCCTCGCGGAGGATGTCGCCGACCAGCGAGCTCTTGCCCGAGCCGCTGACCCCCGTCACGCCGATGAACAGTCCCAGAGGAAAAGCGACGTCGATGTCCTTGAGGTTGTTGTGGCGGGCGCCCCGGACCGTCAGGAAGCGTCCATCGGGAGCCTTGCGGGCGGACGGAACCGCGATCGCCGCCTTGCCGGCCAGGTAGGCGCCGGTCAGGCTCGGCTTCGAGCCGGCCAGGTCGGCGAGCGTCCCCTGGGCAACGATCTCGCCCCCCTTGACCCCCGGCCCGGGTCCGAAATCCACCAGCCAGTCGGCCGCGCGCATCGTGTCCTCGTCGTGTTCGACGACGATCACCGTGTTGCCCACGTCGCGCAGCCGCTGCAAGGTGGCGATCAGGCGGTCGTTGTCGCGGGGATGCAGGCCGATCGAGGGCTCGTCGAGGATGTAGAGCACCCCCACCAGCCCGGCCCCGACCTGGCTCGCCAGGCGAATTCGCTGGGCCTCGCCGCCGGAGAGCGAAGGCGCCGCGCGGTCGAGCGCCAGGTAGTGCAGGCCCACATCGGTCAAGAACCTGAGGCGCCCCCGGATCTCCTTCAGCAGCTCGTCGGCGATGGTGCGCGAGACAGGATCGAGGGGAATGAGATCCGCGGATTTGCCGTTGCTTCCCGCGGTCGTCGTCTCGGCCAGGGCGTCGAAGAATCCGGCGGCGCGGCCGATGGGCATGGCGCCAAGCTCGACGAGCGTCTTGCCGCCCACGCGCACGGCCCGGGCGCGGGGGTTGAGCCGGCCACCCCGGCACTCGGGGCATGTCATGCTGCGCATGTAAGGCTCGAGCTGGGCCCGGGTGGGGCCGCCGGCCGACTTGCGATAGCGGGCCAAAAGCTCGGTGGCCACCCCCTCCCACTTCTCGGCGTGCGACCAGATCCGCCGCCGGTTCTTCCAGTGGTGCACGATCATCCGCTCGCCGGCGCCGTAAAGCCAGACGTTGCGGAACCGCTCGTCGAGCTTGCGCCAGGGCCCCTTGAGCATCGTTCCCTTGGCGGGACCGTCCGCGTCGGCCTCGAAGTTGGCCGCGACCCCCTCGAACAGATGCCGCCGCCACTTGCCCACGTCCTTGACCGGCCCCAGCGGGGCGAGAGCGCCGTCCCAGACCGAGAGGTCGGGATCGGGAACCAGCAGGTCCGGGTCGAAGTCGTGCCGCACGCCCAGGCCATCGCAGGCCAGGCACATGCCCTGCGGGCTGTTGAAACTGAAGAGCTGAGGGCTGGGCGGGTCGAAGCTCAGGCCGCAGAAGGTGCAGGCGTAATGCGATGAGAGCAGCAGGTCGGGCTGGCCCTCGACCGCGACGATGACCGTGCCCTCGCCCAGCTTGAGGGCCTGCTCGACCGCCTCGGCCAGCCGGGCCCGGGCGCTCGGGACCGACTTCAAACGGTCGATGACGACCTCGATGTGGTGCTTGATCTGGCGGTCGAGAGAGAGGTTGTCGGACAGGCTGTAGACCTGGCCATTGACCCGCGCCCGCACATATCCCGCGCGGGCCAGGTCGGCGAAGAGATCCTTGTACTCGCCCTTCTGGCCACGGATGACCGGCGCCAGCACGTGAAACGCCGTGCCGGCGGGTAGGTCGAGGATTCGAGCCACAATCTGCTCGCGGGTCTGGGCCGCGACGGGCCGGTCGCACTGGGGGCAGTGCCCCTGGCCGACCCGGGCGAACAGCACGCGGAGGTAGTCGTTGATCTCGGTGATCGTGCCGACCGTTGAGCGGGGGTTGCGGCCGCCGGTCTTCTGCTGGATCGAGATCGAGGGTGAGAGCC
>JBAUOX010000647.1:0-2392 GCA_049579985.1 Isosphaeraceae bacterium
TCAACCAGAATTCGGCCTCGGCGTCGGAGATCGTCTCGGCCGCGCTGCAGGACAACCAACGGGCGACGATCATCGGTCAGCGGTCCTACGGCAAGGGCTCGGTCCAGAACATCCTCGAACTGGAGGACGGCAACAGCGTGCTCAAGCTGACCGTGGCCAGCTATCACCGCCCCAACGGCGACAACATCCACCGGTTCCGCGACTCCAAGAGCACCGACAAGTGGGGTGTGTCTCCCAACCCGGGCATGGAGGTCAAGCTGACGCCCAGCGAGTATGTCAAGTGGTTCGTCGGCCGCCGCGACCGCGACCTGAAATCGGCCGCCAAGGGCCACTCCAAGACTGTCGAGCCCAAGCCGGAAGCCGACAAGGATAAAGATAAGGACAAGGAAAAAGAGAAGGCCAAGGAGGCGGAGAAGGCCAAGACCGACGACAAGGACAAGCCGCGGCTCAAGGTTCGTTCTCCCCATAATGAGCCCGGTCCGTTCGTGGACAAGGTGCTGGACAAGGCCCTCGAGGTGATCAAGGCCAAGATCGGGGAGGAGCAGAAAGCCAAGGCGGCGTGAGAACGAGAGGACGAGGCACTCAAGGAGTTCGAATGATGCCGGAGACTGATATCGTGCCCGCACAAGGAATCAAGAATGAAGCGCGTCGTCTGGTGGAGCAACTGTCAGACGAGGCGACAGGGGAAGACCTGATGCACGAAGTTTACGTCCGGCAGACGATCGAAGCTGGATTGGAGGACAGTCGTGCAGGCCGAGTCTTGCCCGTGAATGAGGTTCGAGCCAAGTTCGGGTTGTCGAAGTGACGGTAAACTGGACAGATACCGCGATCGCTCATCTTCAAGCGATACACGCCCACATCGCTCTGAATTCCCCGTACTATGCACAAAGAACGATTGATCGGATCACGCGGCGAGTCGATGTGCTCGCCGTGATTCATGGTGCGCGTCGGCTACCTCTTTCGATTTGATAAGAAAGAGCCTCCGCTCGAGTCCGATTTAGAACGTGGCCATGGACCCATCCCGCCTGATTTTCCTGGCCATCGAGACAACCTGCGACGAGACGGGGGCTGCGGTGCTCGAGGGGCCGCGGCCGCCGGCGACCGGGGTGCCGCGGGTGCTCTCCAGCGTGGTTGCCTCGCAGGCGAGCCTGCACCGGCGCTTTGGGGGTGTGGTTCCCGAGATCGCTTCGAGGGCCCACGTGCAGCAGGTGCTGCCGATGATCGACGAGGCCTTGCGGCGCGCAGGGGTCACGCTCAAAGACCTGGGAATGATCGCCGTCGCGACCCGGCCGGGCCTGGTCGGTGCGCTCGTGGTCGGCCTGACCGCCGCGAAGGCCCTGGCCCTGGCGCTCGATCTGCCCCTGATCGCGGTCGATCACCTGGAGGGCCATCTCTACGCCTGCCAGCTCGCCAATCCCGAACAGGCGGTCTACCCCTGCGTCGGCCTGGTCGTCTCGGGCGGGCACACCAGCCTCTACCACTGTCGCGGCCCACTTCATTGCGAGCTCCTGGGCGGGACCATGGACGACGCGGCTGGCGAGGCTTTTGACAAGGTCGCCAGCCTGTTGAGCCTGGGCTATCCGGGCGGCCCGGAGATCGAGCGCGTGGCACGCGCGGGGGATCCTCGCGCCTTCGCCTTTCCCCGTTCCTTCCTGCACGACGATCGCCCGGTGTTCAGCTTCTCGGGTCTGAAGACAGCCGTCCTTTACGCCCTGCGCGGCCCCAACGAGGAGCGGGGAGTGGTGCAACCCTCACCCGCCTTGGTCGCGGATCTCGCGGCCAGCTTCCAGGAAGCGGTCATCGACGTCCTGGTCGCCAAGACTCGCCAGGCCCTCGAGAAGACCGGATTGAAACGGCTGGGCGTGGGCGGCGGCGTGGCCGCGAACACCCCCTTCCGTGATAGGATCGCGGCGATGGCCCGGGAACGAGGCGTGGAGTTGTTCATTCCGCCCTTGTCCCTCTGCACCGACAACGCGGCCATGGCCGGCATCGCCCTTGCCAAGCTGGCCGCGGGCGAGGTCTCCGCGCTCGATAGCGACGTCACCGCCGGGCTGGTCCGGCCGGGGCGAGGCAAAGAGCGGGTTGAAGAGCAGCGGCCTCCAGCCGCACCGCGCGTTTGAATCGTGAGATTCCGGCTCAAATGAGTCGCCAGTCGCGAACCGGGTCAAGCCATTTTGGATTCGCACTTCCTGCGTTTTAGGGGGTTACAACCCGGAATTCGCCGCAACTCTTTTTTCGGAAAGCACTTATATGAGGTAGTTAGAAAGACCTGGTTCAAAGCTGGGTAACAAAAACCGGAGCGAGTGATCTTTTCTAAAATGCCTGCTTCCTCCATGTTGGCGTCGTTTGTCCGCACAAACTGTGTTTCATGGAGGAAGCAGACATGGATTGT
>JBAUOX010000648.1:0-8939 GCA_049579985.1 Isosphaeraceae bacterium
CTGAGTTCGCGCGTGCTCGATCTCTGGGCCGAACCCGGGCACACGGTCGCGCGCACGCCCCCCCACCAGATCAAGAGCCGCTACTACCTCCGGTTCACCATCGCCGACTCGCCCGGCGTGCTGGCCAAGTTGGCGCGGATTCTTGGCGAACATGGAATCAGCATCGCCAGCGTCATCCAGCACGACACCGGCGACGATGCCCCGGACAACTGTGCCGTGCCGCTGGTCATCATGACCCATCTGGCCGTCGAGGCCGAGATCCACGCCGCGCTGGGCGAGATCGACCAGCTCGACGTCGTCCGTCCGCCGAGTGTTTGCCTGGGGGTGGAGGACTGACGTGATGGCAGGTGCCACTGACGGACCAAGGCGAGATAGCCAGGGAATGCAGCAAGTGAGGCCACAATGCCTACCAGGTATGTGATCGTGATCCCCGATGGTGCCGCCGACGAGCCACACGCCTCGCTGGGGGGGAAGACGCCGTTGCAGGCGGCCAATCTGCCGGGGCTGGACGGTGTGGCGCGCGAGGGGATCGTGGGCCGTTCGCGCAACGTGCCCGACCGGTTCTTGCCGGCCAGCGACGTGGCCACCCTCAGCCTCTTCGGCTATGACCCCGAGCGTTACTATACGGGACGCGCCCCGCTCGAGGCGGCCGCCATGGGCGTGGTGTTGGGGCCCGAAGACTGGGCCGTCCGCTGTAACCTGATGACCATCGAGGACGGCCGGCTCGTGGACTTCACCGCGGGGCACATCACCAGCGAGGAGGGCCGGACGCTGATGGAGGCCCTGCACACCGCGCTGGGCCGGCCCGATGTCGAGCTCCTGCCGGGTGTCAGCTATCGCAACCTGATGATCTACCGCGGCCGCCCGGGGGACGCCCGCTTCTCCGACCTGACCGTCACCGACCCGCCGCACGACCATCCCGGCCAGCCAGCCGCGGAGCACCTACCCCGCGGGCCCGGCGCCGATCTGCTGCGCGAGTTGATGACCGCGGCAACTCCGGTCCTCGCCGGCCATCCTGTCAATCTCGACCGGATCCGCTCCGGCGAATCGCCGGCCAATGCCATCTGGCTCTGGGGTCAGGGCAAGGCGCCCAGCGTGCCGAAGTTCGCCGAGCTGCACGGGCTGAAAGGGGCGATCATCTCGGCCGTCGACCTGGTGCGCGGCGTGGGCGTGCTGGCCGGCTGGACCCGGATCGACGTCCCCGGCGCCTCGGGCTATCTCGACACCGATTACGCGGCCAAGGGCCTTCATGCCATCAAGGCACTCGCCGACCACGACATCGTCTGCGTCCACGTCGAGGCGCCCGACGAGGCCAGCCACGAGGGCCGGGCCGACGCCAAGATCGAGGCCATCGAGCGGATCGACCGTGACATCGTCGCTCCCGTCCTCCAGACGCTCCGGCAGTACGAACAGTGGCGGATCCTGATCTCTCCCGACCACTCGACCTTGCTGAGAACCCGCGCCCACGACCGCGCACCCGTCGCCTGGACCATGGCCGGAACCGGCCTTCCAGCCTCGGGTCTGACCTACGATGAGATCGCGGCCAGGAACGGAGGCGGTCCGTTTCTCGAACAGGGCTTCCGGCTCATGGATCGGTTCCTCGACCTGGGCTGGAAGGGACACGAGTAGGGTGGGTCAAGCGCAGCGCCGACCCACCAGAGTGCTTGGCCCACGTAAGTCGGTGCGTCGGCGCTCCGCTTGACGCACCCTACGCAACTCCAGGCTCAGATTCCCATCCACGGTCCGGTGACGAAGTCGCCTTCAAAGACGGTGGCGAGGACGGGCTCGTCGGATTCGAGGACAAGGCGATGGGGATCGGCTGAGGAACGGTCGGGGAGCGGGATGATGGCGAGATCGGCGGCCTTGCCGGGGCGGAGGCTGCCGGTCGCGGTCTCGGCGCGAAGGGCCCAGGCACCGAAGAGGGTGGCCATGGTCAGGAGCAGCTCGCCGGAAAGCGACGGGTCGCAATGATGAAGGAAGCGAATCTCATCGAGGATGCTCAGGCTCGGGCTCGATGCCAGGCTGTCGGTGCCCAGGCAGACCACGATCCCCTTCTCGAGCATGGCCCGGTAAGGATGAGGTGCGTGGCCGAACCGGGCGTGGGTGCGGGGGCAGAAGGCGACCGCGACGCGGTGGTCGTTCGGGGCGGCTTCGGGACGGAGTTGCCAGAACTCGGAAGGGTCGAAGTAGGTGCCGTGAGCGATCACCCAGTCGGCGTCGCGGAGCTCGCCGCGGCGGACGTAATCCGCCGGACGTGGGCCGAGCGGCTCCCAGTCATCGTCCCAGGCGTCCATGTCTTCCAGGAATCGACGCAGGGGGCCGTCGCGGTGTTCCAGCAGACGGAGCTCCTCGGGCATCTCGGCAAGGTGGGTCGAGAGCGGCAGCCGGCTGCCCGCCGCCTTGTGGTAGAGCCACTCGGATGTGCTGTACGGGGCGTGCGGGCTCAGGCCTGGCCGGGCGCACGCGGCGACCTGCGTTTCGGGACGGATGGTCGCCAGCCAGTTCCACGCGGCATCGCTGGTTTCCAGCCCGCGGTATCGCTTCAGCCCGATCAGCTCGGTGAAGACGACGGCGCGAAGCGACGCGGCCGCCACCTGCTCCCAGCTCAAGCCGGCGGTCGTGGTGTCGGCAAGCAACGTCGTCCCGGCCTCGATGCTGGCTTTGAGGTTGCGGCCGACAGATTCCTTGAGCGTTTGATCCGACCCCTTGCGCCGTTGATCGACGACCCTGCGCAACCAGGCGACCTCGTCCTCCGAGCCGGTGCGACTGGCTCGTTCCGGGTTGCCTTTCGTTATCTGGCTGTCGAGGCTTGCCAGCTCGAGGTGGGTGTGTGCGTTCACAAAGCCGGGGACGATGGCCACGTTACCCAGATCGAGATCGCCTGGCCGATCACTGGCCGGACCCACCCAGCCGATCCGGCCCTGCTGGATGCAAACCACGCCGTCCTCGATGGGCGGGTTCTCCACCGGGAATACGTACCGCGCCTGGAGGGTCAGCGTGTCTCGTCTCATCGCTTATGTCCTGTGGCCGCCGCCCTGCGAACGACGCGACCTGATCGTCCGCGTTCGACGCGATGGAGAGAACGCCAAAGCCGGGATCTGCAAGAATGGTTCCGGTTCGACCTGATCCCCTTAGTTCCACAGCGCCAGATCGATCGCCGTCGATAATGCAAACGATGCCGGGGAAGTCGTTTGCAACCTTGTGAGCCCAGTTCCTACCGACTCGGACGGGAACTCAGGAGCTCCGATCCAGCGCTGTAGTATTAAAAGACCGGCTCGACTCCGTGAGTTTCCGCCGTTCGATCGGCACGATCCAGCTTCCAAAGGTACAGGAAAAGGACTGTGGAGACCAGCAAACTCATCGCGATCCAGAACCCATGATAAAGACCTTCTTCCGGATTGCGATAGAGCCAAGAGGCTAGCCCGGAGGCCTCCAGCCGGTGGACCCAGCGGCCCTGGGTGACGGCCAAGGCGTTGTTCAAGAAATGAAAGAGAATTCCCGGCAGCAGGCTACGGCTGCGGACCGCCAGCAATCCCAGCACGATGCCGAGCAGGGTCGCATTGAAAAGTTGCTGGAACAGGCTCAGGAGCACATGGAGGAACCCGAACATCAGCGCCGAAAGGAGTATCGCCGACCGCGTCCCACGCCGGTATTCGAGCCCGGAGAGAATGAAACCGCGGAAGGCAAGCTCCTCGCAGATGGCGGGCAGGAGCGCGAAGACGCCCACGCTGGCCCACAGGCCGGGAGATTCGGACATGATCTGGCTCAGCGACTGCTTGATGATGGAGGAGATCGGAAACCACTGCTCGACGAGATGACCGAGCTGGTTGACCAGGGGATTGAGTGCCACGGCGAAAGCAACCGCCAGCAGGAAATAACGCGGCGCCGGCCAGTTCAGCCGCAAGGTCCGGCGGGGCGAGGAGGTGAGCATCACCGCCATGATCAAGGGGGAAAAGAGGATCAGAAACTGTCCGGCCGCCACCGCGGCCAGGTTCGCCCCGATCCCTTGAATTGCCATGTACTCCATCAGGAACCACGAGGCCGACAGGATCAGCGAAAAGCAGAGCACGGCCTGTCCGCCGGTGGGCATTGCCTGGCGGTCGCGGACCAGATGCTTCAGCCAGACCCCGACGTTGAATCGCTCGGCCTCCCGGAAGAGCACTTCCTCACGCTGAAACTGGTCGATGGCCCACCGCAGCGCCATCCAGGCGTAAACGACCGTGGGCACCATCACGGGCAGGAAGAACCGTCCGCCGGTGGCATAGTCTCCCATGATCAGGGCGCGCAGCAGCAGGGCGACCCCTGTGATTGGAACCAGGCTGTAGAACAGGTTGAGCTTGGTCTCGGGAATCAGCGTCAGGAAGATCAGGGGAAGGCAAACCAGGTAAAGCGGCGTCATGTAGTACTGACCTTCCTTCATGCTCCGCGCCAGCACGGCCAGGGCGACGCAGACTGCGCTGAAGAAGGCTGCCAACGGGATCAAGAGGAGAACCATCCAGAAAGCCGACTGGAGCGTCGGCGGGGCGAGCCCGACCGCCGCCGCGGCGCGCTGGGTTGGCTCCAGCGCCAGCTCTGCCCCCTTCCGGGCCAGGACGATGCCGGTCAAACCCATGCTGACGAGATTCAGAACGGCGGTCATGACGCTGGCCAGCATGACGGTCAGGAATTTACCCAGCACGATCTCGGCGCGGGTCGCCGGGCTGATCAGGAGGGTCTCCATCGTTCCCCGTTCCTTCTCGCCGGCGCAAAGATCCACCGCCGGGTAGAAGGCGCCCGTCAGCGACATCATGACCAGGAGGAATGGGAAGATGAGGCTCCAGGTGTTGCCCTGGACCTCCTGAACGGTCGCCACGTCATGACCCCTGACCTGAATTGGCTGGGCGTAACCCCGGGGCAGGTTGTCCTTCTTCGTCCGCGCGTCCACGATTCCGCGCTTCCAGCGATCGAGGAGCTCACGCAGCCGGAAATAGGTGTTCTGGCTGGGCTCGTCCACGCTCCGGTAAAGGATCGGAATTTCGACGTCGTTTTTCTCGCGAAACTGACGGGGCAGATCAGGCGGGATGACCATGACCGCCGAGGCCGTGCCGTCACGAATGGCCTGCTCGCGCCGCTCGGGGGTTCCCCAGGGTCCCTGCCCCGACTCGGGTTGCACCCAGAGCGGGCTCGCATCCTGAGGTGAATCGAGCAGCCGCGGATTGAATCCATCCCCCCCGGAGCTCAGCAGCGGCACCTCGGTGGGAAGATACTCGGCCCCCACCACCACAACGATCCGGGGCTTTTTCTCGCGCGCGGCGGTTGCCTGGATGATGCCATATCCCAGGATCGGGTAGAGCAAGATCGGAAAGACGAAGATCATGAACAACGTACGCCGGTCGCGGACCTGGTCGAGAACCTCGCGGCGGAAAATCACGAACAGGTTCGACCAGCTCATGAGTCGGTCTCGTCTTCAGTGGGGAAGTGAAGGTCGATCAGGAGAATCGACTTTCCTGGCGCCTGCGGGGCCGTCCGAAGCCGGCTCAGCCATCCCGGTCTCATGGTCGGCTCGATCGACAAGATGGAAGAATAGCTCTTCCAGATCGGGCTGGTCAAACCGCTGGAGCAGCTCGTGGGGCTCTCCGGCAACCTGGAGCTCTCCCTTGTGGATGATCGCCACGCGCTGGCAGAGCTTCTCCACCTCATGCATCGAGTGAGTGGAGAAGAGGATTGTCTTGCCCATGTCTCGGAGCTCGAGGATTTTCTGCAAGACCACACGCTGGATCAGGACGTCCAGTCCCGAGGTCGGCTCGTCGAAGATCAAGACCGGCGGGTCGTGGACGATCGTCCGCGCGATCGATACCTTCTGCTTCATCCCGGTGGACATCTTCGAGCCCAGGGTCTCCCGGAAATCGTTCATCTTGAGCCAGTCGAAGATGATCTCCATTCGTTCCCGGAGCCGCTCCGGGTGTAATCCGTACAGCCGGCCGAAGTACTCGACCAGCTCCCAGGCGGACATCCGGTCGTAGATCCCCGTACTGGCCGACATGTAGCCAATGCTCGAGCGCACGGCCTGGGGTTCGGCGACCACGTCATGACCGGCCACGATCGCGTGGCCGCCGGTCGGCTTGAGCACGGTGCTGAGGACCCGCAGCGTGGTGGTCTTGCCTGCGCCGTTGGGTCCCAGCAGCCCGAAGATTTCTCCCGGCCGGCAGTCGAAAGAGACGTCGCGAACGGCGAAGACCCAGCCACGCTGATAATCAAGAAAGGATTTGCACAGCCGTTCAACGTGTATCACGCGGTTGCTCGAATGTGTGTTGGTCCATTGCGACACGCCCGATCGTCATCGAAACGAGGCACTCCGCCGCACAGACTCCGGGGACCATGTGATGGCATTGACCTCATCAGGTCATCAGCCGGCCGCCTCGGCAAGCTCGGGCTCGGCGACGATGTCGATGTACTCGTAATATACGTTGCGTTGCCGTGGAATGTAGCCGGCCTCGCTGATGGACCGCTTGATCTGGTCAAGCGTCAGGTGATGCACGGTGCCCGCCGAGGAGACGACGTTCTCCTCGATCATCAAGCTTCCCATGTCGTTGGCGCCGAAGTACAGGCCAAGCTGGCCAATCTTGGCGCCCTGGGTCACCCACGAGGACTGGATGTTCGGCACGTTGTCGAGGTAGAGCCGCGAGATCGCCTGGGTCTTGAGGTACTCGAAGGCCCCCGCCGCGGGCACGCCGGCCATGTCGGTGTGGTCAGGCTGGAACGTCCAGGCGATGAAGGCCGTGAAGCCCCCGGTCTGATCCTGAAGCTGGCGAACTCGCTCGAAGTGCTCGATCCGCTCTGCCACGGTCTCGACATGGCCGAACATCATGGTCGCGGTCGATCGACCGCCCAGCTCATGCCAGACCCTGTGAACCTCCAGCCAGTTATCGGTCAGCACCTTGCCCCGCGTGATCGCCTTGCGGACGCGATCGACCAGGATCTCGGCGCCTCCACCGGGAAGGCTTCCTAGCCCGGCCTCCTTGAGCCGCTCGAGCACAGTCCGCAGCGGAAGTTTTGAGACCTTGGTGAAGTGGTAAATCTCCGGGGCGCTGAAGCCGTGGACGTTGACCCCGGGAAAATGATCCTTGATGTCGCGGAGCAGCTCCTCGTACCACTCCAGAGTCAGATGCGGATGCAGTCCGCCTTGCATGAGGATCTGGTCTCCGCCCAGCGCCACGGTCTCGCGGATCTTCTCGAGCAGGACGTCACGGTCGAGCACGTACGCGTCGGTGTCGTCCACCTTTCGATAGAAAGCGCAGAAATCGCAAACGGCGGTGCAGACGTTGGTGTAGTTGATGTTGCGGTCGATGTTGTACGTGCGGTAAGGCTCGGGATGGAGCCGCTGGCAGACGGCCTGGGCCGCGCGGCCAAGGTCCAGCAGGCTCGCCTGTTGAAACAGTGTGACGCCTTCCTCGAAGGTCAGGCGGCGGCCGCTAACGGCGCGCTGCAAGATCGCGGGGACGGTGGAAGACAAGGTTCACTCCTTCCGGGACCAGCTCGAGGCGGGCGGCCATCTGGGCAAACCGGCTCAACCCGGCCAGCTCCGGCTCACCGAGCTCGTACGACAGAACTTGCGTCAAGTAATCGTAGCACGTGGAGAAGTCGAGTCCTAGCCGGGGTCCATGGACCCTGGCCAGCTCGTCGGCATGCGCCAGACCTTCGTCACGACTGCGAGCCAGGGCACTGGGCAGATCACCCAGATCGACTCCTCTTCTGGTGACCCAGAGCGCGAACACGAAGGGCAAGCCGGTCATCCCCTGCCAGCCTTCCGCCAGGTCGACCACCTGGCAGAACGGCTCATGCGGCACCTTCATCGCGCGGTCGCCGATCACGAGCACCGCGTCGGCCGTGCTCTCGAGTACGGGCACTCCCAGCGGCAGTGATTCGATCCGTCCGGGACGGACACCGTGGCAGGCATCCAGCCAGACCAGGGAAAGTGCCTGGCTCGTACGCGATCCCTCATCCAGCGCCAGCCTCTCGATGCGGTGGAAAGGAACTCTGCTGAACAGCTTGACGCTGCGGACCGGGCCCCTCGCCGCGATCGAAAATCCCGCCAGGATCTCGTAGCCGTGACGGACGCCTCGGAAGTACTCGATCGACGGTATCAAGCCGACCTCCAGCGTACCGGCCGCCAGTCGTTCGGCCAGACGACTGGGTACCTCCATGGTCAACCGGACGTTGGGGGCGAAGTCACAAAGCCTGTAATACAAGGGTTTTGCATTGAGATAGCTGACGGCTCCCACGCGGATCAGACTGGACATCGACACCACACCCTCCGGTTACGGCTGGTCGCGACGAGGCGGGTCGCGTCGCAACTGGGTCGCCACGGATGAATCCGATCTCCGTGCCGGACATTCAGAAGCTTTTGAAATTGTAGACACAAGCGGCGCGTCCGCAAGGCCGACCGTCAAGAGTCACAGCACCTGAATGCTTGTTCAAATCGATGACTTTTTCTTTCTGAAGCAAAGAGCCAAGGAATAGATGAGCTGTTGGGTCGGTGTGAGCTCGCCCTGGCTCGCGCAAAGCCGCCGGAGTCTTGAGGGCGAGGGTCAGGATTCAAGACGCCGGCGGCTCGTAAACATCGATGTGGTCTGGCCCGGGGGCGGCGAGCAGGCTCCGGGCGCTGGCGACGACCTCCGGATTTGACCGGACGATGACGACAAACTTGCCTCCCTTGACCTGCGCCTCGTATTCGAGCGCCCGGTCCTTCGGAACACCCCAGCCGACGAGCGCGCCCGCCAGGCTGCCCAGTGCGCTGCCCGTCACCGCCCCTTCGATGCCCGCCAGCAGCGCTGCCGAGATCGGCCCGGCGACCACGATGAGGCCCAGCCCTGGAAGGACCAGAAATCCCGCTCCTATGAAAAGGCCGAACAACCCCCCGAGCCACGTCCCGGTCTCCGCCCCGGCCTTGGCATAGTCGC
>JBAUOX010000649.1:0-1975 GCA_049579985.1 Isosphaeraceae bacterium
CTGCTCGAGGGGCAGTTGTCCTGGCGGAAATGCCCCGTGGCGGTGTGCCTGGCCGCCTGGATCCTCCTCGGGGTCTGGCAGCTCACCCCCTTGCCCAGAGGCCTGCTCAGCCGGATTTCTCCCGTCACAACGCGGATGTACGACCGGCTTCTCCCCGCCCAACCGGAGGTCTTGCCTTTCGGGGAGCCGAGGGGCGTCTCGATGCCGCCCGCCGGCTCGACGCTCAGCTTCTATCCCGGTGCCACGCGGCGGGAACTGGGCAGGTACCTGGCGATCCTGTTGCTCTTCGCGGTCGTACGCAACAACATCGCTTCGGCCACTAGCCTCCGGCGTCTCGGCATTGCTGCGTTCGTCAACGGCTCGCTGCTGGCCCTCTTCGGGCTGGTTCAAGCCTTCTCCGCGAACCCCCAGACCATTTATTGGTCTTACCCCGCACCGGGAGAAGCTGTCTTCGGCCCCTTCATCAACCGCAACCACTTCGCGTTTCAGATGAACGTTTGCGTGGGCCTCGGCGCGGGGCTGCTCCTGAGCCGGTACGCCGGTCGTGATCGGATGCAAGCGGCGGCAGGGCCGAGTTCCCTGGACGCGCGGGACAGTCTTGATCGCTGGCTCGATCCGGTGGCCCTGGGGATGATCTTTGCCCTGGCGCTCATGATCAGCAGCATGGTTTATTCCCTGTCCCGAGGTGGGTTCCTGGCGCTCCTGGGCGGTTCGATCTTCGGCCTGCTGATCCGGCTGCCCCGATGGCGGTGGTCCACCCAGGGGAGGGTCGTCGTCCTGACCCTGGTGACCGCGGTGGGCTTGGTGTCCTGGTTCGGCTACGAACGGGTCGTGACGCGGCTGGGCACCATCCAGGACGAACTGATGAGTCGAGGCGCTCGCGTCGCCATCTGGTCCCGGGCCTTACCCCTGGTGAGGGATTTCCCGTTGTGGGGGTCGGGTTACGGCACCTATCAATTTGTTGACGTCCTGCACCGCAGCGATGCTCTCGACGCCGGCATGATCGTCTATCATGCCCACAACGACTACCTGGAGGCGCTGGTGGAGGGCGGCCTGGTCCTGTTCATCCCCATCATGGTGGCCGTCGTCCTGGTCTTCCGGCTCGGCCTCGGAGCCGTCCGCCGCCATGAGGACCGGCCGGTCGGCGGGCTCGTGCTGGGGGCGCTGGTGGCCTTCACCACGGTGGCGATCCATAGCTTCAGCGACTTCGGGATGCACATCCCGGCCAATACGGCGATCGTGACTGTCCTTTGCGCCCAGTTGTGCGCCGTGGGGCGGCAGCGCGGGGGGGCCGGACCGGAGACCGCTGCCGACCGCGAGTCGGACGACTCGGATCGATACGTCCTGCGGCTTCGAGGCTTGGCTCCGATCCTCGGGGCCGTGTCGGCGGCGGCCCTCGGGCTCGCGCTTGCTGGTGAAGGCTGGAGGGCGCATCGGGCCCAGCAACTCCGGCTCATGGCCTTCGACCTTGATGCGTCTCCCGACCCGACCGGTCGTGAGCAGAAGGTTGCGGCTCTGGAGGCCGCGACACACCTGGTTTCGGGCTACGCCCGGCTGCAGGCCGAGCTCGCCCACGCGCACCTCACCATCCTCAAACTGCGAATGGACGAGCTGACAGTGAGTGCGCCACCCGATGCGGTGGCTGGACCCGGTCCGATTGCGCCCCGGGATGGGCCTGGCGAGATCGATCAGGAGCAATTGACGCATCTGCACTTGGTGCCGGCGCTGTGGCATTTCTTGCGGTCGCGCGATGTCTGTCCCCTGAGGGCCGAGGCCCACATGGAGATAGCCGAATACGTGGACAAGTTCGAGAAGGCTGAGCCGCGCGAGACCTACCTCGAGCGGGCCAAGTTCCTCGCTCCCGACGATCCTGAGCTCTGGGAGCGTTGTGGGACCCTCGAACTCAGGGACGGGCGGCCGGATCAAGCCTGGACGAGCTGGCGGCGGTCGCTCGAGCTGTCGGATAGCCACCTCC
>JBAUOX010000650.1:0-7128 GCA_049579985.1 Isosphaeraceae bacterium
CGGCCGGCTGCCGATGCTGCGGATCAATGTGCGCCGCGATCATCTCGCTCAGTACGGCATCAAGGCCTCCGACGTGCTCGATGTCGTTTCCGCGCTCGGAGGTACCAGCGTCGGCACGGTGTTCGAAGGACAGAGGCGGTTCCGGCTGCAAGTCCGTCTTCCCGAGGCCTGGCGCAACGATGCCGAGAAAATTGGCTCGATCCGGATCGTCGATACCAAGGGGCGGCCGATCGCGCTCAAGGAGCTTGCCGACATCGCCCTCGAGGAAGGGCCCAGCGAGGTCGAACGCGAGAAAGTCCAGCGCCGGGTCTACGTGGGCGCCAACGTGCGGGGACGGGACGTCGCGGGGTTCGTGGCCGAGGCCCAGGCAGCGATCGACGCGCAGATCAATTGGCCGCCCGGCTACATGTTTCGGTGGGGCGGGCAATTCGAGCACCTGGTGACGGCCGCCCGGCGGCTGGCCATCGTGGTCCCGGTGGCCATGCTCTTGATCTTCCTGTTGCTCTACAGCACCTTCCACTCGATGCGGTTGGCGTTCCTGATCTATCTTGCCGTGCCGATGGCGGCAACCGGCGGAGTGTTCGCGCTGATCCTCCGCGGGCTGCCGTTCTCGATCTCGGCGGCGGTCGGCTTCATCGCGCTTTTCGGTGTGGCCGTGCTCAACGGCCTGGTCTGGATCAGCGCCGTCGAGCACCTGAGACAGAACGGCTTTGAACCCCACGAGGCGGCGCGCGAGGCCGCGATTGTCCGGCTGCGGCCGATCCTGATGACGGCACTGGTTGCCGGCCTGGGCTTCATTCCCATGGCCCTTGCCACCACGCCCGGCGCCGAGATCCAGCGACCTCTGGCCACGGTCGTCATCGGCGGCCTCTTCACTTCCACGATGCTGACCTCGCTCGTACTGCCATCCATCTATCCTTGGTTCGCCAGGAAGGCCAGGTCGGTCGAGCTGTGATGCGGCAGAACTGGAGGGAGTTGCTGTTCCTGCACTGGGCATTGGCCCCCGAGCTGATCCGCCCGTTGATTCCTCGGGAGCTGGAACTCGACCTTTTCGAGGGCAAGGCCTACGTGGGCCTGGTACCCTTCACCATGACGGGTGTCCGCCCCACCGGCCTGCCGGCCATCGCAGGGCTGTCCAGCTTCCATGAGACCAATGTCAGAACCTATGTTCACATTGACGGTCGAGATCCCGGGGTCTGGTTCTTCAGCCTCGACGCCGCCAACACGATTGCGGTCCGGTTGGCCCGAGGTCTCTTTCATCTCCCCTATCACCGTGCACGGATGTTTCTGGAGCGAGAACGGCCCGGACCTTCCGACCAACCTTCGCCCATTCTCTATGCCGGGGTCCGGCGCTGGCCCGCGCCGCTTCCAGCTTCGTACTTGATCCGCGGGCAAGTCAGCGGCCCTATCCGGCCGGCGGTACCCGGAACCCTCGAACACTTCCTGGCCGAGCGCTATCTGCTCTACACGAAGTTTCAGGACCGCCTTTTCCAGGGGCAAGTCCACCACGCGCCATACCCGCTCCAGCCGGCAACGGTCCTCTCCCTGGACGAGAACCTCCTGGCTGCCGCAGGGCTCGAACGCCCCTCAACACCACCTTTGGCGCTCTTCGCCGCGGGTGTCGACGTCGAAGTCTACGCTCTCCGCCGGCTGTAAGAAACTAAATCCCCCGGACGAGCCGATCGGGCTAACGAAGCGGCCCGTCCGCGCTGCCGCGCACGCTCAGGAAAACCTTGACTCGACAGCACCGGCAGCCACGGGATAAATATTTGCGCATGTTTAATATATGATTGCTCGTATAAGCACTGCTGAGCCGGTCGAGCTGGACGGTTGAAGTCGTCCAACTTTGCACCTATACGCAGCCGGCCGCAAGTTGTCATCTGAGATCGCTTTTCTAGACTCGATATCAGGTTGCGTCACTACACCCTTGACATCGAACCTCATTCATCACAATTGGATATACGTATATGAAAGAGTGTTATTTTAAAAATGCAATACCATTGTACGTAATGTTGTAATTTTTCAACATCCCGGAAAGGGGTTGCAATCCTTGGAAAGACTTCCCATCTTAGCATTGCACGCGGGTGCCATTGGGAACCACGAACCATCTTCTCCCGGATTCGGGTGTCTCTCTGGCGTGTGCGGGTGTCGTGTGGTGCGGCATCGGCCCATGTAACTATTCTAGGGGAGTATGTCCATTGAGAATGAAGCAAGTATCTCTCACGAGCAGCGTGGCTCGGCTCTTGCTGGGCTTGACGGCGGTCCTCGTCGTCTCGTCGCAAGTTCAGGCCCAGCAGTATGCTTACTATCCGTCAGCGTCCAACCAGCCTGGGTACTACTACGTGCAGCCAGCAACCCAGTATTACCAGGCCTCGTACGCCCCGCAGTACTATCAGTACTCCTATGCCACCCAGTACTACCAGGCCTCGTACGCCCCGCAGTACTATCAGTACTCCTATGCCCCCCAGTACTACCAGGCAGCCAGCGCGCCCCAGTACTACCAGGCAGCGGAGCCGACACAGACAACTGCGACTGGCACCCCGGTTGTTCCGGCGTCTTACACGGTGCCGGTCGCGGATGCGCCAGCGAGCCAACCGGCGCAAGCGGCTCCTGAAGCGACTTACGGTGATCCGTACGGGTTCCTGTACTGGCTGAATTCGACTCGAGCGTCCTACGGTCTGGGGCCGGTCAACTATGACCAGAACCTGTCCAACTGGGCGGCGATGAACAACAGCGAGCAAATGGCGCGAGGGTTAGGCCACTTCGTGATGGGGCCGGCGCGCCACCAGAATTCCGCCGCGGGTGGCGGATTCCCCGGGGCAATGTGGATGGCTTCACCGGCTCACCGTGCGGCCTTGCTTGACCCGACCATCAGTTGGATCGGGATTGCCGCCGCCGGGGCGTACTGGACGTTCAACGCCAGTTGACCTGCACGGCCATCGTTGAACGCATAACCAGCGACTGAGCGTCGCGATCAGTCATCGGCCCATGACGCTTGTGGAATCGTGCTGCTAGCCTGGCCTTCAGGTGAGGTCTCGTCGGTGTTCGGCTCTCGCATCGGACTGTTTTCAAGCCCTTGCGAGCGTCCGGGTTCAACCGAGGCCAGTCGTGTCGTCCTGATCGCTTTGATCAAGCAGTGGCGAGGTGTGCCCAACCACCGAGCGTCGTGGCCGATGGTTGCAACTACTGGCCGATCGCTCTCATAGAAAGAGCGCATCACGAACGCCGGCCAGGATGGCTTGCTCCAAGTTCGCGTCTCGTCCTCGCGGAATCCAGCCGACGGGGGCGGGGACGGGACCAACGATTTCGCGGGTACGGTTCACGGGGAAATCATTGTTGAACACGGCGCGTCCGGCCGCCTGACGGTCGGGCTTGACCATGTCCTCGAGTTCTTTCCGCACCTCGACTTTCACAAGGTATCCGCCGCTCGGAGCCGGCTCGATCTTGATGATCGCGAACCGGCGCATCGTCTGCAGGGTGGATTCGAACCGGTCGGTAAAACTGACCGAATCTCCGCTCCAGGGTTCGAGCAAGGTTGCGCCGATCCTGGGCTGAGTGATGATGGTCCGCGATAACCGGTTCTCCGACGCGATATCGAAGTACTTGTCCACTACCGCAACCGTCTTGTTCCAGACCGTGTCGAAATCGGTCGAGGGAACGACCAGCGGGTTCTCCGCGACCGGTCGCGGAGAAAAGATCCGGGTCACGTGGGGCGCGCGGAATCCTCCTTCCGAGAAACAACCGGTTTGCCCCAAACCCACCGCGGCCAGTCCCATCCAGGAAACCACCGCAGCCGCGATCCGCGTCTTTCGCATGGTCAAAGGCCTCGTCCTGTGCTTGGCCCACCGCCCCACCAGGCATTGATCCCCAGGGAAGACCCTCCGTCGTCTGGTTCGCACTGAACCGGGTCGGCCCTGCGCTTCTGGCAACGGGGCCGGCTCACGTCGATCGGCCGGCAGTTTCTGAAGCGAGCTCGTGAGCCCCAGACGTGCAAGAGGGATGGACTTCACGAATCATAACTTGTCGGGGGCCGCTGACGCGCATCGCCGGCCTTCGCCTCAGGCGGCGAACCAGTTCTCTTGGCGAAAAGATCCGGCCGCCACCGCCCTGTCCAAAGACACATCCTCATCGGTCTCCAGACGATCGAGCATCCTGCCCGTTTTCGCGATTCCTGGCAAGACCGTTATCGCTCGACTCGACTCGTGATTTGTGGCCTACGCTTGGATTGGAGCGGCAGCCGCAACCCCCTGGTCAGCCGGCACAATCACTACATCTGATAAGGTCGGCGCTGGATCGAGGCAGGTTTCCACGAGACGGTGCGAGATTTGCATATCCGCTGTTTTCGGCTGATTCGGAAGGGGTGTATTGCCGCCGATTCCCGTCGACCTGTCGTCGTGGCCGGGCAGGCGCTACTGCTTTTTTTAACCATCAGTCGATCTGGGTGTCGCGATGAGCCATCTAGGGCTAACCGCTCGATGTCCGCGCGCGGGCAACGATCCGGGTTTCTTGCGCACCCGTGGAGCTTCCATGAGCGAGAGCACAATGTCCGAGCGCGACTGGAGATTTGATCAAGTCGATCGAGCCCCCTCTGACCTCGAGCCGGAACCGCTCGCGCCGCTCGGATCCACTGCGGCGCCCTGCCCCCGGACGAGGCGTTTGACTCTCTGGTCGAAGTGTGCCGCTCGCTGGGCCCGGGCTCAGGCCGGACGATTCATGGAATTTTCCGAGGCTTCCAGAGAAGAGGAGATCGTTCACGAACTGTGCAGGTTCCTGGAGGGATGCAGCGACATCGAGCTGATTGAGAAGTCCTTCATCGAATCGGTCGGCCGGCTGACGGCCGCTCGCTCGGTGCAATGGATTCGCGGACCGGTCCAGCCCTCCAGCACTGGCGACGGCGACGGCGACGGCCGCCTGGAAATCATGCTCCGTGCGGGTTCGGTCGCCCGAGGACGACTGCTCGTCCTGCCCCCTTCCGACCAGCCCAGCGCCTGGTCGCCCGCAACCGTCAAACGCTTAAAGACGCTTTGCACGATGGCGGCCTCTGCCCTGCTCCGGCACGACCGGCAAAATGCCGAGCTATCGCAGCCGGCGGGCACAGATCTCGAACCGATCCCGAACGCTCCGGCAATCGCTTCCGCCCGGACCGATCGGGATCTCGACGAAACGAAGACCAAGGAAAACCACTTTGCTGCCGCGGTTTTCCAGGACGCCACGTTCCTGCACGCCATCCTCCCGTTTGCTCTGGGCGTGTCACGGCGTCACGGCGAGCCGCTGTCTTTACTGTGCGTGGCGATCGACCGCCTGAGCGGAATTCACGAGCTTCTGGGCAGGGACTGGGCCGATCGTGCGGTCCGGAACGTGGGGGCACACATTGCCGCGATGATCCGCGACAGCGACATCGTGGCCCGGCACGACGACGACCGGATTATCGTGGTCCTGCCTCGCGCCTTGATTCCCGACGCCTGGAACCTTGCCCGCAAGATCTGTCGGACCGTCGAGACGACGCCAGCTCTCCTGGCGGAACTTCCCGTCCTGACCGTTTCGATCGGCGTGGCCGAATTCCCCACTTGTGCCAACGACGTCTACGCCCTGCTCGACGCGGCCGACCATGCCCTGAGCATGGCCAGGAACCAGGGCCGCAACCAGGCGGTCGCCGCCACAACGCTCAACCCCACCGATCCGGTCAACCGGGCCCGTTGCGCGAGTTGATCGCTCGGCAGGCCGTAGCGACGCGTCGGGGAGGGCGCGCCGTTCCCGATGCCGAGGGGCGGGCAAGGCACGCGGGACCATGGCAATCGTTCTCACCAATCCATCACCGCCCCATCATCCGCGTCGTACGCCTCCGGGTTCTTCCAGTCATGTCCGAGCTTGCCGGCCAAGGCGTTCCGGTCTCATCTTCGCCGGCCCGCACGCGGGCCTGGTGAGAGGGGCCATGGCACGGCGGGACACATCGGTGCGTTCCTGAGCCCGATCATCCTTCCCTATCTGCTCAAGGACCAGCATCGGCCAGAGGACTGGGCACTCCCCCTCTTCGTCGCCGGGGCTCTCTACCTTGCCGGCGCCTTCTGCTGGCTGATTGTCGATCCGAACAAACCGGTGATCGAACCCGGCGAGGCCTCCGGCTGACGGGCCCTCTCCAGGCCGCGATCCCCCGGCCCGTGGTCTCGGGGCCGGGGACAGATCGCGGCTTCATTTGCTGAAGGCAAGTCCCGGGTCGTTGGGTCCCCCGCCCATGGCCTGGAACTTGAAGTGACTTTCGTCCAGCCAGGCAACCTTGCCGACCATCGCGTTGTTCTCGCTTTGCGTGAGAGTCAGGATGCCATTCTCGTAGGCATACGTTCCCGCGATCGGCTGGGTCTTGCCCTGAGTGACGATGTTCCAGTTGAACTTGCTGTCGCCGCCAAGGGTCAGCTCGATCGTGGTGCCCATGGCGGGACTGGCCTTCCAGGCTCCCACGAGGTTGCCCTGCACGGCGGGCGCCGGCACTGCTGAGGGGGCCTGAGCCGGGCTCGGCGCGGGAGCGTCCGGGGAACTCGTCGTCTTGTCGCCGGAGAGCTGCGCAACCAGTTGCGCCGAGAGCTGATCGCCTGGCTGAAGCTTCACAACCTCCTTCAGCTCCTCGACGGCGGCCTCGGTGTGGCCCTGAGTGAGGTAATGGTACGCCAGGACAAACCGGGCCGAGGCTGATTGGGGCTGAGCGGTGCGATAATCCTCCAGAGCGCGCACCTGCTCCGTGTAGACGTCCACGCTGGGGTAGAGTCCAGACAGGGTGGTCCAGTCCCAGCCGGGACCTGCCGAGAGCACCGCGTAGAGGGTGGCGGCGGCCTGATCGTACTGCTTGAGCGCGAACAGACAGAGCGCGCGGAACTCGTTGATCGCGGCATCATTGGGCAGAGCCTTGAGAGCCTGGTCGGTCTGCTGCAGCGCCTCGGCGTAGTTGCCGGCCTTGAACGCGGCACGGGCCGCATCAAACGTCTGCATCGCCGGGTCGGCGGTCGTCGGATCCGGCGCTGCCGCGCTGGTGTTCAGAGGCTGCGAATAGTCGATCGGAGCTGCCTCGACCACGGCCGCGGGTTGCTGCACCGGCACGGGCTGCTGAACAACCACGGTCGTAGGGACCGGTTGCTG
>JBAUOX010000651.1:0-9853 GCA_049579985.1 Isosphaeraceae bacterium
CCGACTACTTGAGCGAGACTGAGACCATGGAGAAGTTTTGGCAAGAGAGGGAAGCGGCGGCGACCGGGAGGAGATGCTACCGCCGGGCGATCTAGCTGCGAAGAATTACAATCCCGGTCGTGCACCCCAGACGGCCTCGCCACCAACGGCACCGATGTCTGGGTCGTGAACGCTCGACAGGACAACGGGGACCTGAGAGCGAGGTGCATTTCCTGCCGGTCATCGGCGGCGGATAAGGTAGTTCGCGGTTGCAGAAATCAAGCTTTTGCTGAGTGACCGGAAAGCAGAACCTGGAGCAAAGATTCGTTAGCCTTGCCATTCCGTCGGGCGGCCTCGTCCGGCTCGTGGACGGGGCTGGGATGGTCGAGGCGATCGCAGAGTCGATTCAGCCAGTGGCCGAGCTGGACCGGCGACCAGTCCCCGAGCAGGTCTGCACCGGCGAGCCGGCCCTCGGCCGCGGACAGAAACGAATCCAGGATCGTCACGGCGTCCGGTAGGCGAAGCAGGCCCGAGTCCCAGTTCACGGCAGCATCATCGGCGGACAGGACGTCCTTGTCGATCGAGATATAGAGCGGAAGGCGGTTGAGCTCGGCGCGGAACGGGCGCAGAGCGTCGTTCAAGGCGGGTGCCAGGGAAACGCCCTCGCTCAAGAGAGGGTGGACGGTGATCTCGGCCCAGCGGCCGCGATGGAATTGCCGCTGCGCGGGGAAGACCACGACCCGGCCGGCCTTGATCTCGTGCCAGGGAGCGAGCCAGCGGTACGCGTTGTCGAAATCGAGCTCTCCCCCGCAGTGGAACACGCACTTGAGATTCGGCAGACGGAGGGCCTGCCGAAGCCAGGTTCCACAGTGCAGAAACGGAATGCCCCTCATCCAGTCCGGGTGCTTGTCCAGGACCAGCAGGTTGAACGGCCCGGGCAGCCGCTTCAGGAGCGCGAGCGAAACGTGGTGGAAGTCTCCCGAGCCATACAGGGTGATGCCCGGATCACCGGACTCGAACGCACCGTCGAGCCAGCGGCGGAAACGTTCGAAGGTTCCGAACGTACAGGCCAGGCGAATCCGCGGTCCCCACAGGCGCGCCGGTACCCACTCGGCCGCTTCCGGTGGGAAGAGACTGGACTGTGTGGTCAGGCTGCCATCCAGGTCGAGGATGCGAAGTTTCCGCATGGAGTTTCGCCCTCAGATCCGGAATGCCCTGCACGACCCGCGCAAGAGATCCCCGACGACCCTCCTGTTCGTAAGTGATACCGCCAGGCACGTCAAGAAGTTCGGCGGCGAGGCCGAATAAAATGCTTGACCTTCTTCTACCTTACACCAACCGGGGTCTCGCGGATGAGCCTGACGTTCCTGGGAATCCTGGTTCCCTGTCTTTTCGCGCAAGCCCCTGTAACCGGCTCGTACGTGTGCCAGCCCGCGTACGCTCGAGACTGGGAGCTGCGCGGTCCGGTCGAGCCGTATGTCCCCCAAGCCGGTGACATCTTCCTGGCGACCGACCAGAGGCTCTGGTTCCGGTGGGGCCACCTGATCGCAGGCGCCAACGGCGTGCATCATTCGGGAATCGTCATCGCTCTGCCCAATGGCGAGCTGCGGCTGATCGAGGCGGGGCCATTTGACAAAGTGCAGGTCGAGATGATGAATCCGTACCAGCATATGTCCCAGCACGCCGAGCAGGGAGACCGGGTCTGGGTGCGCCGGCGCAGGGTTCCGCTGAGCCCCGAGCAGTCCGCGCGGTTGACCGCCTTTGCCTGTGCCCAGGAGGGTAAGCCGTTCGCGCTGGCGCGGTGGTTCGGCCAGTTGACGCCGCTTCGCGCCCGCGGTCCGATCAAGACCTGGTTCGTCGGCGAGCCGCGCGGCGACCGGCCTCGCTGGTTCTGCTCTGAGCTGGTCATGGAGGGTTGCGTGGCGGCCGGAATCATGGACCGGGCAACCGCCAGGCCATCGGCGACCTACCCCAGCGACCTCTTCTGGGGCCGCTCCTACAATCTCTACCTCAACGGCCACCTCGACCTGGAGCGGGGCTGGTACCCGCCGGCCCGATGGCTGCCCGCGCTGCCTCGGCAGGTCACGAGTGACATCAACTCTACGCCATGACCCTGTCCGGTTCACCGAGCACTTCCAACGCGGCGTTGCGTCCGTTGATTCCGATCACGCCGCCGCCGGGATGGGTGCAAGCCCCGCAGAGAAAGACCCCGGGCATCGGCGTGCGGGGTTCAAGCCGCTTGTTCCACATGTAGGGGGGAAGGCATTCACCCTGGAAGATGTGACCGCCGGTCAGGCCCACTTCCTTCTCGATGTCCGGCGGTCCCAGCACCTGGACGTCCTGAACGGATTCCGCAAAGTGCTCACAGAAGCGGCCGATCGACCGGATCGCCACGTCCTTGACCTCTTCGCGGCGGCTGTCCCAGGCGCCCTGGGCGAAGGTGTGCGGAACATACTGGGCGAACACACTCATCGTGTGCACCCCGGATGGGGCAACCGAGGGGTCGTGCACCGTCTGGAAGTAGAGCTCGGTCCAGAGCCGGGAATAAAGGCTGCCCGCGCGCGCGGCCCTGAACCCCGCGGCCCAGTCGTCCTTGGATAGCGGCGTGTTGATCTGCCCCTTGTGATGATCCCTGAACGTCCCCGGACGGGCCTTGAAGCTGGGCAACTGCTTGAGCACGACGTTCAGCTTGACCGTGCAGCCGACCTGGGGAACCTGCTCGACCCGCTCCTTCCACGCCGGGTCGGCCTCGTTGCCCAGCAGCTTCAAGGTTGCGCGGGGGTCGGCATTGGAAATCACCTGGCGGGCCTCGATCCGCTCGCCCCCTTCCAGCTCGACTCCGAGGCCGGGAATGATCCGGGCCACCGGTACTCCCGTGGCGACAACCGCCCCCAGGTCACGCGCGATGTCGCAGAGGATGAACGAGACCATGCCCATTCCGCCCTTGACATATCCCCAGGTTCCCGGAGATCCGCCCAGCCGGCCGGATTGGTGGTGGAAATGAATCGACGCCGTGCCCCGGTCATGGGGGCTGGCGTTGGTGCCGATCACGCCCTGGCCGAGATAGGCCAGTTGCAGGCGCTCGTCCTGGAAGTAATTCTCGACACATTCGACCATCGACCACTCGAAGAGCAGATGGCGGGCCTCCGTGTCGCCGCCGAGCTTCTCTTCGATCTCGTCGAGCGTGGGCGCCTTGCCGACCCAGATGTCGCCTTCGCCGGCGGGCCGAAGCGCGTCTCGCAGTCGCGCCTTGACCGAGCAGAAATCGCGCCAGCCATCGACATCGACGGCGGAGAGCCGGCGAACCTCGCTTTCACACCGTTCGTCGTCATCCCAAAGCTGGATGCTGCTGCCGTCCTCGAACGGGACGAAGAGTCCGGCCGTCGCGGGGAACCACGCAAAGCCATACGCGGGCATATTCAATTCTTCGATCAGCAGCGGGTGCAGCAGCCCGACCAGGTACGCACAGGGCGAAATCCGGCAGCCCGGCCAGGGCTCAGCGATCGTGCATGCCCCGCCGACTCGCTGACGGGACTCCAGCACCAGGACCTGCCGGCCGGACTTTGCCAGGTAGGACGCGCAAGCCAAGCCATTGTGGCCCGCGCCCACTACCACGGCGTCCCACCTGCGCGAGGCGAGCTCTCGAACCGGCAGCGTCGGTTCCAGCTTTCCCAGGGTGTCGCGGGTTGCGCGGTTTCCTCGCGGTGTCATCGCCATGATCGCTGACATCCGGTTAAGAAAGAAGATCGGACCGCTCGGCCATGCCGGTGTGCCGATCGCGGGCTAACTCTTTCTGACGAAAATACCGCGGAAGACGCGCCGTGGGTATGGGGCGGAACCGGCGGCCGGCCGATCTCGACCTGAGAACAATCTGATGGAATCCCGCCGCGATGTTGTAGACTGAGACTACTAGACATGCGACGACTGCTTGCCGGGATCGCCTTGCGGGGCGGGAGGGAAAGGTGCAAGTGACGGCGACGGGGACAGTGGTGATCAGGCTTTCGGACCTGGTTGACGGTCAGGAGGCGGTCTGCTTCGCGGCCCTGGTCAAGAAGGGCCGCGGCATGACCGCGCGCAACCAGCCCTTCCTCAGGTGCATATTCCGCGACAAGCGAGTGCAGTACGAGTCGATGCTCTGGCACGACCACCGTCTCTTCCAGAGCGCGGAGTCATGGACCGAGGGAGATGCGTACCGGCTCGAGGTTCGCGGCAAGCATGACCTGCGTTACGGGATGCAGGTCGAATTGCTGGGGATTCGCCCCGCCACGGAAGAGGACGCGGCCGACGGATATGACTTCTTTGATCTCGTCGAGAGCAGCCGCTACGATCCGGACCGCCTGATGCAGTCGATCTTAGTCCGGGTCGAGAAGTACATTCACGAGCCTCACCTGCGCGAATTGGTGGAGACGATTCTGCGCGAGCACGGAGCCGCTTTCGCGCGGATGCCGGCGGCTCAAAGGATGCACCACACCTACACGTCGGGCTTGCTGGAGCACGTCTGGAGCATGACCAAGGTGGCCGCGCTCTTGGTCGATCACTACGCGGGCTATTACGATCACCTCGATCCGCCGCTCAACAAGGGTGTTGTGATCGCCGCCGCGATTCTGCACGATATCGGCAAGCTTCGCGAGCTGCGTTATCACCCGGTCGAGGCCAGGTACACGAAAGAAGGCTGTCTCGTCGGTCATGTGATGATGGGGCGCGACCTGGTTCGCGAAGCAGCACGCAAGATCGAGGGCTTCCCCGAGGAGACCCTCTTGCTTCTGGAGCATGCGATCCTGTCCCATCACGGCAAGTACGAGTTCGGTGCGCCCATTCTTCCCCAAACCGTGGAAGCCCTGCTTGTCTCGTACATCGACGACCTTGACGCGAAGATGAACATCGTGGCCAGGGAGCGGATGAGCTCCACCACTGGCGACGACTTCACCGACCGGGTCTACTCGCTTGATAACCGCCGGATCTACAAAGGGATTCCGGAAGACCCGGGCCCCGGCCATGAACCCGACGCGATCGAGTGAAGAGCAGGCGCCGGGCCGACGACTGTGATGCGGTAGGCCGTTTGTCGGGCTCGTCACTCCGGGCCAGACGCGACGGCCCCGGCTTGGCGGACTGTGCAGCGGACCATTAGAATAAGTCATGCGATCCACCGCTGGAGTGGTGGACGACTGGCTCTTCATGGTTTCTTGAGAGGTTTACTGATGGAAAAGAGTCGTCGCCTGTGGGTGCTGGCGCTGGTGTTCGGAATTGGCGGCTGTGCCGGTGAAGACTCCGGCTCGCCCGCCGCCGGAACTGCTGGTCCAGGCGGCCCGACCAAGCCCGCCGTCAACAAAGTCGATACATCCGCTGGCCAGGCGGCCGCAGGCTCGGCCACTGCTCCGGGAAAGGGCACACAGGCCGTCCCGGCCCCGTCGAAGGATGATTCCCAGAAGGCCGATGCGCCCTCTCTGGAAGGCCCCAAGACGGACGCCTCCCATGACGATGGCACGCCTGTCAAGCTCACCGACGCCGAGATCGCCAGGATCAAGACTTTGCCGGCGGCCGAACAGGACCTCGCGCTCGAGCAGGCGGTCTGCCCCGTCAGCGGCGAGCACCTCGGCAATATGGGTGCACCGTTCAAGATCACCGCGGAGGGACGAACTTTCTACCTTTGTTGCAAGAGTTGCGAGGATGATGTGAAGGCGGACCCAAAGGCCGTGATCGCCAAGCTTGATAAGAAGTCAGCGACCCCATAGCTAAGGCTAGGGGCTTGTCATTCGATTCCGGCACGAGCATCAAGGGCCCGGAGGGGGTCCGCTTGCACGCCTTGGACGTTGTGCTGACACGGGGCGGATCAGGCATCTTCTGAGAACGTAGGAGTCGTTATCTTGACATACGCGCGCGCGAGAGATGCGGCCATCGAAGCCGTGACTTCATGGCCCAACCATGGCCGTCGTGCCCCCAAATCGACACTCCCGATCCGCCAGCTTTTCGGCAGCAACGTCTTCACTGACGACGTGATGCGGGCCAGGTTGCCGGAGCACATCTACAAGGCGATCCGCGAGACGATCGAGAAGGGTGCTCCGCTCGACCCGTCGATCGCCGACGTGGTCGCCACCGCGATGAAGGAGTGGGCGCTCGAGCGAGGAGCGACCCATTACACACACTGGTTCCAGCCGATGACCGGCCTGACTGCCGAGAAGCATGACTCGTTTCTTGCCCCCACCGATGGGGGAGAGGCCGTCGCCGACTTCAGCGGCAAGGAGCTGATCAAGGGTGAGCCGGACGCCTCCAGCTTCCCTTCCGGCGGCATCCGCGCCACCTTTGAAGCGCGCGGCTACACCGCCTGGGACCCCACCAGCCCGGCGTTCATCCTGGAGAACCCCAACGGCACCACGCTCTGCATTCCCACGGCCTTTTGCTCCTGGACCGGCGAGGCCCTGGACAAGAAAACTCCCTTGCTCCGCTCGATGGAAGTCCTGTCCAAGCACGCCGTGCGGATCCTCCGGCTTTTGGGGTCGACGGCCAGCCAGGTCTATGCGACGGCAGGTCCGGAGCAAGAGTACTTCCTGATCGACAAGGTCTTCTACTTCAACCGGCCCGACCTGATCAACGCCGGGCGCACCCTCTTCGGCGCCAAGCCGCCCAAGGGTCAAGAGCTGGAAGACCATTACTTCGGCGCGATTCCAGAACGTGTGCTTGCCTGCATGCTCGAGACCGAGACCGAGCTCCACAAGCTCGGCGTGCCGGTCAAGACTTGCCACAACGAGGTCTCACCCGCCCAGTACGAGATCGCGCCGATCTTCGAGAATGCCAATGTCGCCACCGACCACAACATGCTGGTGATGGAGACCATGAAGCGCGTGGCCGACCACTACGGCTTGCAACTGCTGCTGCACGAGAAACCGTTTGCCGGAGTCAACGGCTCGGGCAAACACGTCAACTGGTCGATGGCCGACGACCACGGCAACAACCTGCTCAAGCCGGGCGATACGCCGCACGACAACGCCCAGTTCCTGCTCTTCCTGGTGGCCGTGATCAAGGCCGTCGCGAAGCATGCCGACCTGCTCCGCGTGGCCGTCGCCCACGCCGGGAACGACCATCGGCTGGGCGCCAATGAGGCCCCTCCGGCCATCGTCTCGATCTTTCTGGGCGACATGCTCCAGGACATCGTCGAGCAGATCGAGGCGGGTGGCGCGAAGTCGGCCATGGCCGGCGGCGAGCTGAAGATCGGAGTCACCGTTCTGCCCACGCTGCCTCGCGACCCGGGCGACCGCAACCGGACCAGCCCGTTCGCGTTCACCGGCAACAAGTTCGAATTCCGCGCCGTCGGCTCGGCCCAGTCGATTGCCGGCCCGATCGTGGTGCTCAACACGATCGTCGCCGAGATCGTCGATGAGTTCGCCACCCAGCTCGAGCAGGCCGTGGCCGCCAAGAAGGACCTCAACACCGAGATCCAGAAGCTCTTGCAGGCCGCCGTCAAGGAGAGCAAGTCGGTCCTCTTCAATGGCGACAACTACAGCGAAGCTTGGCACAGCGAGGCCGAGCGCCGCGGCCTGCCCAACCGGCGGACCACCATCGACAGCCTGCCGGACCTGGTCTCACCCAAGGCCGTCGCTCTGTTTACCAAGTATGGCGTTCTGAGCGAGCGCGAGCTGCACTCGCGGTACGAGATCTTCCTGGAAAGCTATCGCAAGACGATCAACATCGAGTCGCAGTTGACGATCCAGATCGCACAGCGGATGATTCTTCCCGCCGCACTCCGCCACCAGGCCCAGGTTGCCGAGGCCATTGCCAATCTCAAGGCCACGGGCGCCACGGTTCCCAAGACGCAGACCGCTCTTCTGAACGAGCTGGTGGGAGCCATCGAAGACCTGCAAAGCGCAACCGATCAGTTGACCGAGGCCGTCGATGAGCCCGCCAAGGGAGATTCGCTGGACCACGCCAAGCACTCTCGGGACGTCATCATCCCGGCCATGAACGCAGTGCGCGCCGCCGGCGATCAACTCGAGACCCTCGTCGCCGATGATCTCTGGCCCCTGCCGACCTACCAGGAAATGCTGTTCATCAAGTGAGAAGCGGTCGTCCCGGAGATAGAGGATAGACCGAGAAAACGACCTCGACTTTCCTGGTCGTAATCGACGTGAGGAATCGCCTCGGGCTAGACTACCGGTGCCGGGCGCAAAACTGAATCGTGCCAATCGATTCGAGAATGACGCGCTCCGGGAGACGGCCCATCGGGGCGCGGGTCGGGGGGGGGGGACGGCGATGCGGCGCTGGGCGCTGAGACTGGGCGCACTCATCGTGCTGAGCTTGGGATCGTGGTACGGCGTGAACTTGCTCTGGCGCGTCGAGAAGCCGATCCGGGTTGGAATTCTGCATTCGAAAACCGGTCCGCTGGCGATCAGCGAGAAGTCGATGATCGACGCGGAAGTCATGGCGCTGGAGGAGATCAACCGGGAAGGGGGCATTCTGGGCAGGAAAGTCGAATGGGTGATCGCCGACGGACGATCAGATTTCAAGGTCTTCGCCCAGGAGGCACGCGCGTTGATCGAGACCGAGAAAGTCTGCGTCATCTTCGGCTGCTTTACGGGCCTTTGTCGCAGAAGCGTCAAGGCGGTTGTCGAGCCGGCCAACCACTTGCTCGTCTTCCCTTCCAGCTATGAGGGCATGGATATGCCCTCCAGCGTTGTCTGCACCGGGCCAATCCCCAACCAGCAGGTGATCCCGGCGGTCTACTGGTGCTTGGAGACGCTCAAGGCCCGGAAGTTTTTTCTGGCTGGCTGCTCGGAGGACACCTGGTCGATCGTGTCCAACGCAATCATCAAAGATCAGCTCAAGGCGATGGGCGCCTCTCGCGTGGGCGAAAGATACGTCCCGCCTGACGGGACGGGAGTCTCCGAACTCGTAGCCGCCATCAAGACCGCGGCGCCGGACGTCGTGCTCAGCACAGTCCTCGGCGATGCCAACAAGCCATTATTCGAGCAGTTGAGTCGGGCGGGTCTGACGCCGGAGAAGACGCCAGTGCTTTCCTTCGGTGTCGCCGAGGCGGAACTGCGCGAGCTGCCGGTGAAGGACATGATCGGCGACTATGCGGCCTGGAACTACTTCCAGTCGATCGACAGCCCGGTGAACCGGGCCTTCGTCCAGCGATACATGGACAAGTACGGCCCCGACCGGACAACCAGCGACCCGATTGTCGCCGCGTACAACGGCGTCAGGCTTTGGGCGCAGGCCGTCGAGGAGAACGGCACGGAGGCGACAACCGAGGTGCTCAAGGTGATCCGTCATCAGAGCCTGGAAGCTCCCGAGGGGGTCGTCTCGGTCGATTCCGAGTCGCTGCACACATGGCGGCCGTTCTACCTGGGAAAGGTTCGGAGAGACGGCCAGTTCGACATCGTCTGGAGTTTGGAGAAACCCGTGCGGCCGGTGCCGTACCCCGTGCTGCGGACTCGGGCGGCCTGGGATGCGTACGTTGAAAGACTGTACGCAACCTGGGGGACGCAGGATTTCAACCCTCAGACGGCAACCGATCTGCCGGGGTCAGGTTCCGACCTCCCTGGACGCTCGCCACCGCCACCCGCGGCCCCGGCCAGGTTCACCTCCGGCGTGCGCTCAGCGAGCCAGCGGAGAAGGTGATCAAAGGTCGATCTGCGTTCCGATCTCCACGATCTGATCCGTTGGCATGCCGCAGTGTCTCTCTTCGTGCACGGCGTTGCGGTTGAGGTAAGAAAAGATATCTCGGATTTCGAGCTACGCATGGCCGGGCAGCCTTCGCGAGCTGCGCAACGCGATCGAGCGGGCAGTCCTCTTCGCCACGAAACGCGAGATCGAACCCGGCGATCTTCCTGGCCGGATCAGCACGGACCTGACCGCGACACAGGAAAAACCGACGTCC
>JBAUOX010000652.1:0-3966 GCA_049579985.1 Isosphaeraceae bacterium
CGCCTCGAGGACGCGGTTTCTTGCCTCGGCAAGCAGAATGGGCATAGGGATCTACACCGGCACGCGGCCGGGGCGGCCTACGCACGCAGGTCAACCCCGGGCCGGACATACCTATCGTTTTCAACGCGTGGTCATGTCGATTCCGCGGTCACCTCGAGTTCCTGCTCCTGGTAGGTGATGGCGCGGACGACCATGCGGACCACGATCAGCGTGCCGAGCACCAGCGCCACGATCAGGGCGCCGAGGCTCAGGGTGTTCGACAGCAACCACCACAGACCTTCGACCAACACGGCGGTCAAGACCATCACTACGACCGAGAAGGCCGTCAGCTTCTTCCAGTGAACGACGCGCTGGTCTTCCTTGATGCTCACAAATAGAGGTTTCATGGTTCTCTCGAAATCTTTGGGTTCCACTCTTGCTCTGTTCCTTGTTCTTTGAAGTGAATTCGCTCCGTGCCAGCGGGGATTCGAAGAAATCGGTCCTCGGAATTTCGGCAATGCAGACGAGCATGCTCGGGTAACTGCGGGCAATCAGGACAATCTTGTGAACGGCTTTTTGCCCGATTGCCTGGCACGGGCTCATCCTCATTATGCTGGGGATTGTTCGATGAGGAGAAGGAGGAGCGACCATGACATCGCGATGTTCGACGCGGTGCGGGCTGATTAGGAATCGCCGGGAACCTGGGAAAGCCCGTTCGTCCCCGCCTCACGATTTTCCCGTTCCATCCCGTTTTTATGGTTAAGACACACATCCGGCTGATCCGATCTCTATGGTATGTCGAGCATTGCTGGCGCTACAACTCTGAGTTGCGCTGACATCTGGGTAGGCGAGGGGGGATTGGAGTTATGGGAAAGCGGCGGACCAGGGGAGTTCAGCCCTGATGCGGCAGCGGCGAGGTACAATCTGGACTGAGCGTGCACTTATGGTGTTGTTCCTGGCGATTCTGGCCGGGGCGCTGAACCTTGTCATGGCCGTTCATCGCCGGGCCGCGGCGACCCGGAGCGTGGCCGAGACGGTTTCAACTCCGCCTGTGCAACTCGACACGGCTACCACGAACGTGCTGGCCAATGACCCGAGACCTCCCAGCGCTGCCACGTCCACTATCGTCCCGGCGCCCAGCCCTCGGAATGCTCCTTCTCCGCCCCCCGAAGACCCCACCAAGAAGGCTCTGGCCGAGTTGGCGGCGACAATAGCCCAGGAGATCGAGGCGGCCCGGCAGGCGGATCGCAGGACCGAGTCGCTGGAGAAGGCCAGGCTGGGTGTGGTTGCGGAATCTGAACGCTGGCGACGGCGAGAAATGCTGATCAAGCAACAGGTCTCCGCTCTGGCCGACCGGGTCAGGAAGATCGATCAGCAAATCGATACGCTGGCCGCCGAGCGCGACGCCCTGGCCCAGGAGCGCGATGCGCTCAAGGCGGCCGTGACCAAGAGCCAGCAGGGCAAAGGCTCCTACGCAGTGCTGCCCTACAAAGGCTCCAATGGAAGCTGGCGCCGGCCGATCGTCATGGAATGCTCCAATGGCACGGTCACCCTGCGGCCCAAGGGGCCGACGTTCTCGATGCTCGATCTGTCGTCTATGGTCAATCCCCGATCCAGCCCTGTCATTCTCGCCATGGCCCGAGAGCTGCTTCGCGTGCAGATGTCAGAGTCTCCCGACGGGTCCCCGATTGTACCCTATTTCGTCTTCCTCGTCCGGCCGGACGGTATTCGCCCTTACTACGAGATCCGTGCCCGGCTGGAGCCGCTGGGAATTGCCTTCGGCTATGAGCTCATCGATCAGGATCTCAAGGTTGACGTGCCCGATTTCGATAACCTCGCCACCTGGGACGGAACCATTCCGCTGGAAGAGCCCTTGATGCCCGCGCCGGCGGGAGGAAACAACGGGGCGGGCGACGGCCTGGCCTGGCCATCGGCTGGGACCGGATCGAGAGAGCGTCTCGGTGACGCCGGGAATGAACTCGCTGGCCGGCCCGGCAACAAGCCGGGCGCCGGAGCCCCGGGCACCGAAGGCCGATCGCCTGACGAATTTGTCTGGCCGTCTCAACGCGGGGCTCGAACATCGAACGGAGCGGGAGCTTCTCAGGGTTCGGGAACCAGCACTGGCCTGGCACAAGGACCTGGGGGCAGCACTGGCCTGGCACAAGGACCTGGGGGCAGCCCCGGCCTGGCACAAGGACCCGGGGGCAGCCCCGGCCTGGCACAAGGACCTGGGGGCAGCCCCGGCCTGGCACAAGGACCTGGGGGCAGCCCTGGCCTGGCACAAGGACCTCGCCCCGGATCGTACTCCGGCGGAGCGCGCCCCGGTGATGGCCAGGGCGGTGCAGGGAGCGAGGCACAAGGAGCTCGCCCCGGATCGTACTCCGGCGGAGCGCGCCCCGGTGATGGCCAGGGCGGTGCAGGGAGCGAAGCACAAGGAGCTCGCCCCGGATCGTACTCCGGCGGAGCGCGCCCCGGTGATGGCCAGGGCGGTGCAGGGAGCGAAGCAGGATCCGACCCGGCCCTCAAGCCCTGGCCGTTCCCGAACCAAGGGGTTGACCAGGGCGCGTCGGACTCGGGAGGTGGAGAGGGTGCTGCTGACAGCGGGCCCGAGGCAGGGTCTCGTCCGGGCAGCTTCGGCTCAGGAACTGGTCCTCGGGGAGCCAGGCGGGACCAGGGAGTCGCTCTTTTGCCGGACCTCGATCAGGCCGGTAACGGGTCAGGCAGTCTTGATCCAGGAGGTCTCGCGGGGGGGCTCTCGGCAGCGGCATCCGGCGCCCCTGGTCAGAACGGCTCGCCGCTTCTCAACGGGCCGGAAGGTTCCGGAAGTGGATCGCGCAGTGCCCAGCCGGCCGCGACCGGGACGGAGGCCGGCCTGGCCGGGACCGGCGACACCAATTCCCAGCGACCACCAGGGACCGGCGACGTGCCGCCGCCTGGCTCTGCCACGAATCCTCGATTGCCGGGCTTGAAGCCGGACCCGGACGCGAACACGAATTCGAGCAACATGGCTCAGGACGGGAGTGCCGGGTCGGCAAATCGCTCGGGTCCGGCTGGCGATCTTCAGGCGGGAGCTGGGTTGGATTCCAGACTCGGCTCGCAAGCATCGACCTCGAATGCGAGTGCGAGTGCGAGCTCGAAGAATGCTTCCGCGGGAGCTGTGGGCTCGAGCCTGGCCTCGATGGCGGGAAGTGCATCCTCGACGACCAGCAGCACTCCGGGGCTGGTGTTCGGGCCTGACGCCGGCTCGACCTCTGGTCAAGCCAAGAGCTCGTCCGATGCCCGGTGGTTCAAGAGCCGGATTTCGGACGGCCACTCGAAGACGATCGAGGTGCCTTTCGAGATCGTGGTTGTCTGCCGCCCGGACGGGGCGGTGATCCACCCGGGGGGCTACCTGCTTACCAGCAAGTCACTGGAAACCGGCAAGAAAGAGAGCATCCTGGTTCGTGAGCTGCTGGCCGTGGCGCAACGGCGCGCGGAAAGTGACCCCACGATCCGACCAAATCCCCGGGTCAAGTTCCTGGTGGAGAACGGCGGCAGTGAGACGTTCTGGGCGGCTCGCAAGCAGATCCTGTTCTCGGGCCTGGGCTGGCCGATGTCGTTGCAGGTGGCCGGGGCTCAGGATCCTCATATCCTGGGGAAGGAAACCTGGTGATGGGGGAGACGCCCATGGGATCGACAAACTTCAACCGAATTCGCCCCGTGGTGCAACTGGCCAGCGTGCTGGTGCTGGTTGTGGCAATGACTCTGTCCGTCCAGCTTCGGAACAGGCCGCGGAGTCGTCCGCCGCAGTTGCCGCCGGCCAGCGCGAAGGCCGATCCTGTCGCCCAGGTTGTGGTCCAGACGGCGGCACTGGCCCCCGCGCCGCGGATAGAGGTCGATCACCCCCAATCGCCACCACCTCCGGTGCCCAAGCTCGACCGTGCAGCGGTGGCCCGGGCGGAAGCGGCAGTCGACGAGGCCAGCCGGGATCGGGCCAGGGCCGAGGCC
>JBAUOX010000653.1:0-3071 GCA_049579985.1 Isosphaeraceae bacterium
CCGACTACTTGAGCGAGACTGAGACCATGGAGAAGTTTTGGCAAGAGAGGGAAGCGGCGGCGACCGGGAGGAGATGCTACCGCCGGGCGATCTAGCTGCGAAGAATTACAATCCCGGTCGTGCACCCAGATCCTTGCGAACAAGGACGAAGACAGAGGTAGAGAGCGGGGTTTAGGCAGTTCCGGGGACACCATACTTGTTTTTTCGGTTGCGATTCGTAGCATCTTCTCGACCTGTAATGCGTTATGTCAAGGAGGTCTTCTGACATTACTCGATGCGCGAGCCTGAGCTTGCCGGCTTCGCCCGGATTGCCGTCCTGTCGCGGCCGGGACAATCGCCGATCCACATCGTACAATCGAGCCGGCTTCCTTCATTACTGGGGATCGAATCGGAGCCGGAGGTTCCTTCACGATGGCCACGACCCACGCCTCGAAACCTCGACGTAAGCCCAAGACGATCCTGGCTCCCCCGGCCGCGCTGCTGGCGGGCGTGACGACGATCGGCGACCTTCTGAAGCGGCTGGGAAACATCCCGGCCGGGCGCGTGCGGCTCCATTTGACTCCGGGCACCGCGACCGAAAAGGATGTCATCGAGATCCTCGATCGGGAGAACCGGCCCTGCGAGCTGGTCGAGGGGACCTTGGTGGAAAAGCCCGTGGGTTACGAGGAATCGGCGATTGCCGGTCTCATTCTCACGTCCCTGAACATCTTTGTGCGACCGCTCAAGCTGGGGATTGTCACAGGCCCCGACGGCACCATCAAGCTCTTCGCCGGCCTCGTCCGCATCCCCGACGTCGCCTTTGCTTCCTGGGATCGTTTCCCTGACCGCAAGCGGCCCAAGATCCCCATCCCGCATCTGGCGCCCGATCTCGTCGTCGAGGTGCTCAGCAAGAGCAACACCAAGCTTGAAATGAAGAGGAAGCTGGGGGAATACTTCGCGGCCGGTGTGCGACTGGTCTGGATGGTGGACCCGAGAAAGCGAACGGCGCGGGTCCATGCCACGGTCGACCAGTCGGTCCTGATCGAGGAAGGCCAATCGCTCGACGGCGGCGCCGTGCTGCCGGGCTTCATCCTGCCGCTGGACGAGCTGTTCGCCAACGATCAGCTTTGAGGCGACGGTCTCATGCTCTGTCACTGTTCTTTCGGGTGCGGGACAGGGTCGGCAACGGCGGCGAAGTTCCTCCACACCTTCGAGTCGATCGAGGGCTGGACGAGCTTGACCGAGCCGTCGAGCATGAGCAGATTGACTCCCCGGCTGTGGCCGCTCGAGGCCCCCATGTAGGCTGATTGTCCGTCCAGGGCCACGCAGGATAATGGAGATCCCGGTTGCAGAGCGTGATTGTAGAGGGTCGAGCGGTAGCCGGCAACGACCCAGGACGAGCCGGCATCGCCGCGCCATTGGGCGGCCTGGTCCTTGAGCCAGACGAGGGAGCATCCCTGGGCCGGCAGCGGGCCGGCGGCGGCGTAGTTCCAGGGTGACAGATGGCCATCGAGGCTGTCGCCCACCAGGCGTTCCGAAAAGGCGGCGGTGTAACTCGAGCCATCCTCCTGTTCAATCTCGGCCAGGCTGATGCGTCGACCAGGAGCGAAGACGCCGCTGCGGCCCAGGTGGTCGCCCCCGGTGTTCCCGCGATAGCTGATCGGCGCCTGGAACAGGCCTGCGGTGGCGTTCGGATCGCTGGAGCAGATGAAGCCAGGGACGGGGATCTCGCCGGGGACGGGGCCGGTCGGATGGGGTGGCCTGGCGTTCGGGGCCAGCCCCAGAAAGTCGGCTTGTCCGAGCGTCTGGAGCAGGATCTTCAGCGGCCCAGGGCTGCCATCCCGTTCCGAATCGTCAATGGGCCCTGGTCTATCAACCGTGGGGAGCTGGTGCTGGGTCTGATCGTACAAGGCCAGGGCCAGGCCGATCTGGGCCAGGTTTTTCTGGCAGGCCGTGAGCCGGGCTTGCTCTCGGCCGCGGGGCATTGCCATGAGCATGACGAGCACGAGGACCGTAACCAGGAACAGGACCGCGATCAGGTCGATCACCGTGAGTCCACCGCGGCAAGATCCGGGCCTGGCCACGCACGGTCTCGCCTTCAAACCGGTGTCGAAGCTCGTGGCCGGCGCCCGCGTCGTCGGGAGCATGGCTCAGTTCCGCACCACGACCAGCGCATCACCGGAGCCGACGTTGCCGGCCGCGTCGGTGGCACGGACCATCAGCAGGTGGACGCCGGGTTTGAGCTCCGGCAAGGCAACGTTGATCTGTTCGCGGAGCGTGTCGAAGAGGCCGTCGTCGGGGAAGAGCGGCGTCCAGGCGCCGCCGTCGAGGGCGTATTCCGCCTTGACCACGCGGGTCAAATTGTCGGACAGCACGATCAGGGCCTTCTTTTCCCGAGGCGTCACCAAGACCTGGGGCGGTTCGTGATCGACGATGAATGACGGGCTCTCGCGATCGCGCGTGATGGCATCGTCGGGGCTGTTCGAGGGCCGGTCGGTCGCGGTAAGCCGCAGCCGGTAATACCCCGAGGGAAAGGCGGTTGTGTCCCAAGTATAAGTCTTCTCGGAAATCGGCGTTTCGGTGAGCGAAATCCAGCTTGGCCAGCCGTCCTTTCGAACCTGAACGGTGTAACCGAGCTCGTCGTCGTTGGGGTCAGTCACGTCCCACCGCACACTCAGCCGGGTTTGCCGGCTGGTGCCGTCGGCCGTGCTGACGTCGGGGATGTCCAGTCGGTTGATCTCGGGCGGAAGGTTGCACGAGCGGAACGAGAGCGACACGCTCGAGAGCTCCGGCGTGCGCTGGGGGTCGCGGGTCGACAGCTTGACTCTGTACTGGACGAACCGGCCGGGGGGCGATTCGGCACGCGCGGCCGCGGGATCGGTTTGGTCGGCGGACCAAGCCGACCAGGTCTCGTCGGGTTCACCCACATTGCCGCTTCTGGCTTGCACCGCGACCGCAGTGCCGGCGGGCGAGTCGGCCCGCCACGAGAGCGCTCCGAAGCGGCTCAGAAACTTGGTGTCGTAAACCTCCGAAACGAGCTCGCCCTGGCTCACGAATCCCGACGAAAGCCGGACGACGGTGCCGGGATCGCC
>JBAUOX010000654.1:0-3681 GCA_049579985.1 Isosphaeraceae bacterium
AATACGCCCGAGGCAGTCAGCACCAGGCCGCCCTCCTGCTGGGCATAGCCCGACAAACCCTGCGCCTGAAACTCCGCGATCTAGGTCTGTCGATCACGCGCCCCACCGAGGCGGACGAAGACGACCCGGGTTAGCACCACCTGTCTGCTTCACGTCAAGTAGGATTCGTGGACGCGCTGTAGCCTGTGGCCCGTCCCGCGATGGGTAAACTTGCCCACGAGCCGGGCAAAACGGCTGCCACAAGAGCCAATGTTCGGTACCTCAGGCGATGGCTGCGGGAGATTCTGCCGGGTTGTGCAAATGCCACTTCAACGCAATTCGCGGTCCACAGGACTGAACATGCCGAGACCGTCGCGAGGCGGTCACCCAGGCAGTTCTGCCCGCCCAAGGGTCCACCCCTATCCCTTTGGTACAGGGGTTGCGGTACAATTTCTTCGGGCGGTATAATTTTTTCTGTTCGAAGAGGCGCGGTGCGAGGCCTCAGATGAATCAATGCATCTTGGTGTGATGCCTGAAACGAAGAGCCGGGCGGCGACAGCGCCTCGATAGCGGTTGAAGGATGAAAGGACGTACTCGTCGATTGGACATTGGCGAGAACGGCCTCAGCTCGTGTGTTTTGAAGCTCGCCTCCTGGGGAGAGACCACGGCTCTTGATGGTCCTCACGGCGGCTCGAGCTTGGTTGAGCGGGTCGAAACGAGAGTCCGCAATCTAACAGTCACAGTGACCGCATCATGCACGCAGGTGCATGGTACAGCCCTTCCTTTTTGTACCCCGAAGGCCGGCAAGGGAACAGACATCGACCGGCGAGGGCTAACAACATGACCGCAACAACAAGTAAGTCGAAGTTTTCCGCGCCCCAGCTCGAACTCATGAAGGCCTGGTCGGAATACCTGGTGGACTCGGTCCAGCGCTCCGTGCTGTTCTGGGACGTGATGCGCAAGCGCGGCAACATCTTTCTGGAGAACGTCGCCAAGGGCGAGCCGCCGGTCTTGATCTTCGGCTATGACGTTCTCATCGACGGTCGCAAGCTGGACCCACCCTGCAACTATGCCCTGATGCAGATCCGGCCGCCAGAGGGACTGGCGATCGATCCCACGAAGCGGCCCGTCGTCGTCGTGGACCCTCGGGCGGGACAGGGCCCGGGGGTCGGTGGGTTCAAGCACGATTCCGAGATCGGCTTCGCCTTCCGCGCCGGCCACCCAGTCTACTTCATCGGGTTCTACCCGGAGCCGGTCCCGGGCCAAACCCTGGTGGACATCGGGGCAGCCGAGGCGCGGTTCCTCGAGGAGGTCATCCGCCGGCACCCCGGGGCTGGCAACAAGCCCTTCGTCATCGGCAACTGCCAGGCTGACTGGGCGGTGGCGGCGCTGACCGCGGTCCGGCCCGAGCTGTCCGGCCCCATCGCGATCGTCGGCGCGCCGCTATCCTACTGGGCGGGCGCCGATAGCCAGAACCCGATGCGCTACAACGGCGGGCTGTTCGCCGGCACCTGGCCGGGGGACCTCCTGGCCGACCTCGGCGGCGGGATCATCGACGGCGCCTGGTTCGTCCAGAACTTCGAGAACCTCAACCCCGCCTCCGCGCTCTGGCAGAAGCCCTACGACCTCTACTCCCGGGTCGACACCGATGAGCAGCGCTTCCTCGATTTCGAGCGCTGGTGGGGCGGCTACTACCAGATGGGCAAGGAGGAGCTCCGGGAGATCGTCGACAACCTGTTCGCCGGCAACCGGCTGGCCGGGGGGATCAAGCTGCCGGACGGGCAGAGGGTCGACCTCAAGAACATCACGTCGCCGATCGTCGTGTTCGCCTCTTGGGGCGACAACATCTCGCCGCCCCAGCAGGCGCTCGACTGGATCGTCGACGTGTACGGCCACGAGGATGTGATTGTGGCCTTGGGCCACGTGATCGTGTACTTGCTCGCGGAGGATGTGGGGCACCTGAGCATCTTCGTCGGGGGCAGGGTGGCGAAGAAGGAGCACCGCGAACTGATCAACGTGATGGACATGCTCGAGGAACTGCCCCCCGGCCTGTACGAGATGGTCATCGAGCAGCGGCCCAAGCACGATGTGCCCCAGGACCTCGACCGGGATACGTACACCGTGCGCTTCGAGACCCGGACCGTGAACGACATCCGCGCGTTGAACCCCGACCGCCGCACCGGGGAGTCGTTGTTCAGCACTATCAAGCAGGTTTCCGAGATCAATGAACAGCTTTACGAACGGCTGTGCGGTCCGGTGGTGCGCGCCATGTCGAACGAGGCCACGGCGCGACTCTTACGATTGCTGCACCCAATGCGGGCCCGGGAGTACCTGCTCTCGGATCTCAACCCATCGCTCGCGGTGCTGCCGCTGGTCGCCGAGGGAGTGCGGCAGCACCGGCATCCGGCCTCCGAGGACAACGCCTTCTTGCAGCTCGAGCACGCCGTCTCGAAGGAGGTTGTCGGCGCCCTCAACTTCTACACCGACCTGCGTGATTCCTGCGTCGAGCAGATGGTCAAGTTCGCCTACGGCCCAATGGGCCTGGGAGCCCTCTTCCCACCCGAGCCGCCGTTGGAGGTCAAAGCCGACGAGAGTGCCGAGGAGCAATCGAAGGCGAAGCTCGCCGCCCTGCGGGGCGAGTTCGAGCGAGGAGGCTTCATCGAGGCGGTCGTCCGGATGCTGATCGCCGTGATCAAGAAGCGTGGCGCCATCGACCGCCGCTCATTCCTGATCGCAGATGAAATCAGCGAGCACCGGCGCGGGCGCGGCCAACCCGCCATCTCCGAGGCCGACCTGCACTCCGTGCTGGCTGAGCAGGCATTGCTCATGCAGCTTGATCCGGAGGCCGCGCTCAATGCACTGCCTCGGCTGCTGCCATCCAAGACCGACCGCGAGCGGGCCGTCGCGATTGTGGCGCGGATCATGATGCTGGAGCCTGCGCTGTCCGACCCCGACTCGCCCATGGCGAAGATGCTCCAGAAATACCTCGACCTCGATCCCAAGTGGCACATGACCCCGTCCCTGGTCGTGCAAGGGGGGACGTCATGAGCGGGGAACACCTCGAAAACCGGACCTGCGACGAGATCCTGGAACGGAGCGCCGCGCGGGCACCGATCCATCATCTGGTCGGGCTCGAGGACATCGGGGCGGTGGCGGCCTTCCTGGTGGGCGACTGGGCCAAGTCCCTGACCGGGAGCACGAACTACGTCGATGCGGGATACCACATCATCGGCTAGCCGAGGCTCTCAGGCGGCCTCCGCCTCCCCGGAGACCTGGGCCCTTCGGCGCGAGAGGAGTCACCCATGGACTACATCGAGAACCGGACCTTCGACGAGATCAAGATCGGCGATTCAGCCCGCCTCGTCCGCACCCTGACCAAGGATGACATCAACATCTTTGCCGCGATGTCGGGCGACGTCAACCCGGCCCACATGGACGTGGAATACGCCAGGAGTGACCCGTTCCACAAGATCATCGCCCACGGCATGTGGAGCGGGTCGCTGATCTCCACCCTTCTGGGCACCAAACTCCCCGGTCCGGGCGCTATCTACCTGGGTCAGACGCTGACGTTCTGCAGGCCCGTCGGCCTGGGTGACCGCATCACCGTTTCCGTCACGGCGAAGGCGAAGGACCCGGAGAAGCACCGCGTGACCTTCGATTGTCGGTGCTCGAATGAGAAGGGCGAAGTTGTCGTCTCCGGCA
>JBAUOX010000655.1:0-1781 GCA_049579985.1 Isosphaeraceae bacterium
GGAGGTGCTCGGGCAGGGCGGAATGGGCGTGGTGCTCAAGGCCCTGGACCCGGCGCTCGACCGGACCGTGGCGATCAAGGTGCTCGCCCCCAACCTGGCCCACGGGGCGACGGCGCGGCGGCGCTTCGCCCGCGAGGCGCGGGCGGTGGCGGCCGTGGGACCCGAGCACATCGAGGCCCGTCATGCGGTCGACGAGTTCCGCGGGCTGCCCTACCTCGTCATGCAGTACATCCCCGGCCGCTCGCTCCAGGAACGGCTCGACGCCTCGGGCCCGCTCGAGGTGAAAGAGATCTTGCGGATCGGCACCCAGACGGCCCGGGCCCTGGCGGCGGCCCATACCCTGGGGGTCGTCCATCGCGACATCAAGCCGGCCAACATCCTGCTCGAGAACTGCGTCGAGCGGGTCAAGCTCACCGACTTCGGCCTGGCCCGTGCGATCGACGACGTCAGCTTGACGCAGAGCGGCATCATTGCCGGGACGCCGCAGTACATGGCACCCGAGCAGGCCCGCGGCGAGCCGGTGGACGCCCGCTCTGATCTGTTCTCGCTGGGCGCCGTGCTCTATGCCATGGCGATCGGCCGCTCGCCGTTCCGCGCCGACTCGGCGATGGCCGTGCTCAAGCGCGTCTGTGACGACCGGCACCGGTCGATCCGCGAGCTCAACCCCGACATCCCCGACTGGCTCGAAGCCGTCATCGACCGCCTGCTCGCCAAGGACCCGGCCGACCGCTTCCAGACCGCCGCCGAGGTGGCGGACCTGCTGGAGCGCGGGCTCGCCCACGTCCAGCAGCCGACGGCCGTTCCCCGTCCGGTAGTTCCCGGCGTTCCGAGGCCGTCGTTGCCGAAGTTGGATTTCAATCTGCCCGTGTCCAAGCCCGCACACCGTCCCCGTCCGTAAGCTGGCCGTAGCCGGAAGCTTTGTCGTGCTGGCCCTGGCGGGCCTGGGCGCATCTGAGGCGGCGGGACTGAGCCAGGTCACGGACTTCGTCGCCACGATCCTGCGGATCAAGACACCCGAGGGGACGCTGATCGTCAAGGTCGATGACCCGGGCGTCAAGGTCGATATCGACAACGAGATAGTGATCATCGGCGGCGCCGGTCCGCAGGAGATCCGTTTGCGGACCGGGCTGCATCGGGTGCTGGCGACGCGGAACGGTCAGCCGATCCGGGATGAGCTGGTTTCCATCATGAAGGGCAAGAAGGAAATCGTGGCGATCGATTTCGAGCCTGCGAATTCGGACCAAAAAGGGTGGATTAAGGACAATATCAACCTCCCGTTCGCCAACGATGACGCGGTGCTCGGGCGCTGGACGAGCGTTGATTTTGTCGAGGAGCCCGGCCAGTTCAATTCGGAGCGAAGGCACTTCAGGGGTGACCTGTACTTGAAGGAGTTGAAGTTCCTTCCCGGCGGCGAGACCTCCGCTCTCTTGGGTGTCGAGACTTGCGCTATCTTTACCTGGACGAAGGGCGTGGTGATTAATAACGCCTGGGACAACAAAACTGCCGCAAAATGCGAGATCAAGAAAATCGGCGACAAAGAGTATCTCTTTCTCGAATGGAAAAGCGGTGACTACACCATCCGTCACATGGAGCCGAAGTATTACGTCCTGAAAAAGTAGGTTGGAACGGAGCTTGATCCTTTGTCGCTGAATTCCCTTAGGGCAGGCTGCCCGGGAATCCGATCACATGGGTCAGCGTTGAAGCGATCGTCACGCCGACGATCGTACGGGACGCTGAAGTCCGGCCGCGGATTGTCGTGGGACGGGATTCCAATCCCGTCC
>JBAUOX010000656.1:0-5330 GCA_049579985.1 Isosphaeraceae bacterium
GCCGGCCGAACTGTCGCCAGGGCTCTGCGCTGCGCCAGTCAGGCTGGCTGAGAATCGCGACCCGGAAGCCGGCCGCCTCGAGCACCCGGCCCAGGATGCCCATCGCGAACGCCGGATGATCGACGTAGGCGTCGCCCGTCACGAAGACGACGTCCACATCGTTCCAGCCCCGCGCCTCCATCTCCGCTCGGGACGCCGGCAGATGCGGCAGCGCCAGCGGAACGATCGGCAGCACGGGAAGCTGCGTGGGCGCTGCGTTCGGGTCAACGCGGCGCGAAGAGCAGGGGGGTGGGGCAACCACGTCGAGAGCCATCGAGTCCAATCACCCCGATGAAAAGGCGAATCCAGGCAAAGCTTGCGGCAAGGCTATTATGGCCCCGGAGTCAACCGGGACACAAGGCCGAGAAGTGGCCGGAGGTTTGCCTTGCTACCGGGCGAACCACCGGCTCGCCAGCCGGGGCGTCATGGCCAGCGTCGTCATCTGAACGCAGAGCCGTGGATCGGTACCAAGGGTCCTGATCACTCCTGCCGACGAGAGAGCCCACGCGCGAGCGAGGCAGGTTCGGGCCAGATCTGCCTGCCCGTTACGAAGTGCCTCATGAGATCGGTTCAGGAAAGCGCGGCACAGACGTCGATTCGCCGGCTTACGGCTTCTCGCTGCCACAGGCTTTCCGTGATCCTCTTGCTGGAAGATGGAGTCCAGAAGTCGAGCGGCTTCCTCCAGGTCGTCAGTCCCCGTCTTGAAGCGGTGGGTCTCGCTGGCCGCGTGCCAACGGACAAGGACGGTGGCTTCGTGAAGCTGCCACGAAACGGCATACGTGCGCGACAGCCGGTACCAGAATTCCCAATCGACCACATAGCGATAGGAAAGATCGAAGCCGCCGACATCAGCATGCGCGGCGCGGTTCGTGACAACCGCCGAACATCGGAGCGGATTTTCTTGCCTGAGCAACCCGGCAAAATCCCCGGGCGGAAAGCCCAGGAACTCCAGAGCGCGGGGCATCACCCCGGACACGACTTTGCCCCCGGGGTCGACGACCGAATCAGGAACCGGGCTGGAGTGCTCGTCGATCACTCGTACGGGACCAGCGAGCAAGCCGATTTGAGTCGCCGCATGCTCCGCCAGCTCGAGCCCCTTGATGACTGACGCAAGGTGTCCCGGCAGCATGATGTCGTCCTGGTGAAAGATGCTCACCCAGGGCGTCCGGCTGAGGGTCATGCACTGGTTCCAGTTGCCGGCCAGGCCAAGGCGGTGCTGGTTGACAACCAGGCGCGCGCGTGCGCCCGTCAGGGCGCGAACCAGCGGCACGGTTTCGTCGTCCGAACGATCGTCGCAGACCAGGAGGTCGAACGGACCGCATTCCTGATGCAGAATGGAGTGTATCGTCTCGGCGAGATGAACCGAGCCGTTGCAGGTGGGAAGGGCGACCGTGAGCAGGGGGGCGGAGCTCGGCAAGGGTCGAACGGCCTCAGCTCAAGCAGGAATCCGGCCGGCAAGTTGCCGGAGAGTTTCCCAGGTAAAAAGCCCCGACGAGTGGCCGTCGCTCCAGGCGAGCTGGACTGCGTAGGTGCCGATTGGCTCCATGCCCTCGAGCTTCAGGTCAGCGCGGATTGATTCCGCCCTGAGGATCCGCTCACCGGTCCACTCGTCGCGGCAGCTTGCGCACGGGCATTCGGAGCGAAGGAACAGGTAGGGAAAGCGGTCGACCTGGGCGTCGGGCCAGGTCACTTCCAGGACCTGTTCACTCTGGAGGGCTCGGATGTTGCTGGGAGGATCGGTCATACTTACGTCTCAGCCGGCGAGGGTCCTGGGAAGAAATGGCTCATGATGATCGAGAATAACAAAGACGAAGCCGCTCTCGATAGGTCAGCGGCGAAATCAACGCGGTTCTACGTCCGCGCCAGGAGTATCAACGCCGTGCGCCGGGCACTCTATCGCGCGCCTGGGGGAGCCAGGGTGGTCGGCCGGTTCGATCGCGACACGATCGAGTGCCAGCACACGATGGATGGTCACAGTTACCGCCGGCACTGGCCGGTGATCGCCAGCCGGCTCGAGAAGGCGGGTCTGGTCGTCGTCGCGCGACACGAGTTCGGAGCCGGGGAAAACCCGATCCAGCAGGACTCGCCTCGGGACTCGTCCCAGCCGGAATTCGAGGATGTTGACTGAAGCGCGGCTGCCCTCCGGTGCAGGCAGTCCGGCAGCAGAAAGGTGTCAGCAGGAGAACCGTGTCGGGAACCGAAAAACGACTTTCTTGCATCAATGTGCTCGAAATGGTTCCGACACTTTATCCGCCCTGACACCTTGTCCGCCCGCTCGGGATGTGAGACCCTCTGCCAGTCAATCAATTCCCCAAGTGCGGCCGTCGGATGGTTGGCCGATCTCGACCATCTCAGCCAGGGCACCCCCGGTAAGACGGCAGAGAACTCCTCGTCCCGGTCATGTTGGCCATGTCGCCTGGGCCGCTCATGCTACATAATGAGGGAAAGGGATCTTTCCGGAATCAGCCTTCTCTGTTACAAGGGGTCCGCAATGCCAGGTACCGATCACGACGCATCGCGTGGCCCCGTCCCGTCCGATCGGGATGCATGGCCTGGCCCTCACCCGGATAAAGTCCTCGGAGGCGAGGTGTCACTGCCGCCGGACTTCGAGGACAATCTGACCGAGCTAATCGACACAGCCGAACACTTGGCTGGCGATCAGGTTGCGGCGTGGGGGGCGATTAGGGCCGAGGTGGAGCGAAGGATCGCTCACTGGCAGGAGGGGGCGCCGTCGGGGACGGGGGAGCCGACCCGTGAAGGGGTCGAGCATGACCGTCCTGGACAGAACACAGGAGGTGTCATGCCGACCCATCCCGGCGCACCGACGCAGGCTCGCCGCCAGTTCGTCGGATTCGACCTTGAGGTCGCGACTTACGTGAGGCTCAAGCCCGAGTTGCTCTCCCGCTTCCCGGGAAAGTTCGTTGTGATCGTGGGGGATGAGGTCGAGGGACCGGTAGAGACTTTCCGGGAGGCCCTCCGCGCCGGCTACCGTCGGTTTGGCCTCGGCCCGCTGTTCGTCAAGCAGATCCTGACCGTCGAACCGGTCGTCGAGGTGACTCGCGACATCGTGCCATGCCGATCCTGAGCCTCCATTTCGACCACGCCGGCAGACCGACGCTCGAATTGTACGTGGGGGTGTCAGCCGCCGAGGCAGAATTCCGACCGCCCTACCCCCCCAGTCCCCGTACGTGCCCTGGTCGACACGGGGGCCAGTAAGACGAACATCGTGCGGTGGGTGTTTGATCGGCTCGGGCTCTCGCCAGTGAGCCAAGTACCAGTCCACACGGCGTCCACGGGGCTTACCCCATTGCTGGCCGACGTCTACGCCGTCGAGATCTCACTGGGCGGGGCAATGACAGGGCTCCTGGCGACGGACTTGGATGTAGTCGCGGCGGAGGAACTGAGCGGCTCGGGGGTCGAGGCACTGCTGGGTCGGGACATCCTGGGGCGCGGCTTGCTAATCTACGACGGCTTGGAGCGGCGCCTCACGCTGGCGATAGAGCCTCCCGCCACGAGTTTCCCGTCCAGGTAGAGCGAGAACGCGTTGTCGGCCGTGACGTCGAGGACCAGCCGGGATTCTTCCTTGACGCGAAAGCTCTTGCGGAAATGGCGCGTCTCGACAGGGAAAGACTGCGTCGCCTTGCCCATTGACTAGGGATGCCAGATCCAGTGCGGTGCTGTCGCCTCCTGCTGGAACCCGAACGCGGCTGGAGTTGAGCCCGTCGCCAGCTCGAGCAGGACGATCGCGGCAAGGATCATCCGAGCAAGCTGCCGGGCCGCCGCACGATCACGGCGAATACCCGACCGGCATCCAGTCCAACCTCTGAAGCAGTCACGAAGCCTGAACGTCTCCATCCGATCCCTCTCGACGCCAATCACCGCCCTACGCCGTTTTCCCATTGCCAGCAGGCAACTCTTCTTCTGGCCACTGGCCACTGGCCACTATTCCCCGCGAGACTGCCGCGCGGCCTTCTCGGCAATCCCACTGATCCCCGACCGTCGTCCTAGCTCGGCCTCGACATCATCCCAGTGAAGATCACGGTATCCGAGCAGGACCATGGCGTGAAAGACAAGATCGGCCACTTCCTTGACGAGGTGCTCGCGTCCAAGGTCGCCGGGTTCGTGGCCAGCCTCCACGACCTCGGCGGCTTCCTCGATGACCTTCTCGCAAATCCGGTAGACGCCGCCTTTCATCAGGCTGGCGACATAGGACTTCTCCGCCTGGGGATCGCGCTTGCGATCGGCGATCACGGACATCAAGTCCGACATGATCGAGGATTTCGTCATGGCAGCAACACCTTCCGGGTCAATTCACCATCCGGCAGCGGGCCGGCAGAGACCGGGACACTGGGGACCGATTATTTTACAATAGAATAACCGTGCTGCCCTCGGCATGGGAACATCCTTCACTTGCACCACCTCCCTGGTTCGAGAGCGAATGCTCCATGCAGCCCGGCGAGATCGAATACGAGTTCGGCGTGCCGATCCCCGGGCTGATCCTGCCCGAGGCCAACTGGGCGCGGACGGGGGTCAAGCGGCTGCCCGAGCCGGGTCCGCTCGACTGGACATCGTTCTTCGGCCGCGAGGCGCCGGTCGTTCTTGACCTGGGTTGCGGCAACGGGCGGTTCACTCTCGGCAGTGCGCTTGCCCGGCCTGATTACAACCACTGCGCAATCGACGAATTGCCCATGGTCATCCGCTACGCCACGCGCAGAGCCAACCAGCGTGGGCTCCACAATGTCCGGTTCGTTGTCAAGGACGCCCGAGCTTTCGTTGCCTCCCACATCGCCGAGGCCTCTGTCGCCGAGGTCCACCTCTACCATCCCCAACCCTATCACGACCCTCGCCAGACTCATCGCCGGGTTATCACACCGCGATTCCTGGCCGACGTCCACCGGGCTCTTCTGCCCTCGGGTCTTCTGGTAATCCAGACCGACAATCCCGATTACTGGAGTTACATGGTCCGGGTGATTCCTCACTTCTTCGAGTTGCGCGAGCAAGACGGGCCCTGGCCCGACGCTCCCGAAGGCCGCACCCGGCGCGAGATCATCGCCCGCCAGCGCGGACTGCGAATCTTCCGCGCCCTGGGCAAGCGCCACGACGATCTCGACCGCCAGGCTGCCCTCGCCCTGGCCGGATCGCTCCCCGAGCCCCGCTTCCGCAGCCGCGGCCCCTGGTGCGAGCTCGACCGCTGGGAAGAAAGCCACCGCTGACAAACGATGAAGGGTCCGCAGTTCAGTCCAGCCCGGGCAGCAGGCCGGTCCGTCTGGCGGACCCTGAAGGGTTTCCGA